>JAAZLP010000043.1 GCA_012799265.1 Phyllobacteriaceae bacterium
CATAGGTAAAATCGGAGACCCAGAGCCTGTTGGGCGCCGGAGCATGGAACTGGCGGTTAACGTGATCGAGCGGGCAAGGAGCGGCCTTGTCGCTGATCGTGGTGCGCACTGGCTTGCCCCGAATGACACCCTGCAGGCCGAGTTCCCGCATCAGTCTTTGCACCGTGCATCGCGCAACATCGAACCCTTCCCGCTGCATCTGTCGCCAAACCTTCCTGACGCCATAGACCGAGAAGTTCTCGGCAAAGACCCGCATGACCTCAGGCTTGAGGGCTTCATCGCGCTGGGCACGGCCCGACAGCCGCGAGGGATCCCGGCGTTGGACGACATGCTCATGATAGGTGGATGGGGCGATCGGCAGAACCCTGCAGATCGGCTCGACCCCATAAGCATCCCGGTGCTCATCAATGAAGGCGATCATCGCTTGAACAGGCGGTCGAGCTCCGCCTGGGCGAAATATGCGGAGGCTTTGCGAAGGATCTCGTTGGCCTGACGCAGCTCCCGGTTCTCCCGCTCCAGGGACTTAAGCTTCTCGGCCACATCCGTCGTCACGCCGGCACGCTTGCCACTGTCGACCTCGGCCTTCTTGAGCCACTCGTTGAGGGTGTGCGCCGAGCAACCGATCTTGCCAGCCACCGACACCACGGCCGCCCAGCGGGACGGATACTCCCCGCCATGCTCCTGCACCATCCGCACCGCTCGGGCGCGGACCTCAAATGAAAACTTGTTCGTCGTCTTGCTGGTCATGCTCCATCCTACTCAGGAGTTGGAGCCCCCGGCAAACCCGGTGCGGTTCAGTTCAGGCAGGGCAGGCGGGCAATCCCCGGGCAAGGCGGCTGGGCGCAATCAGATAAAAAGAAAGCCGGCTTGCGCCGGCTGCTGAAGGACGAGGAACTTTAATATTGACGGATGTCAGCCGATCATCGCGGAGCGGGCACTTGCGCCGGCATCGGTATCACGACCGCGTGACTCCAGCATCTCGGCGCGGGCGAGCTCGGCTTCGGCTTCCTCCAGTGCGGCATTTGCGGCCTCGCGCTGCATGCGCAGGTCGTTCTGCGAGTTGCGCAGATTATCGCGGCGCTGACGGGCGGCCTTGGCGAAGGTCGGATATGCGAAATGGTTTTCGTCGGTGATGCCCGCTTTTTTCTCTTCGGAGGCGATCTGCAGCTCAAGCTCCGTCGCCATGCGGTCGAATTCAGCGATCATCATGTCCAGCTGCGCGAGTTGCTTGCGCTTCTCGTTGACTTGAAACTGCTTCAGCCGAACCAGGTTCTCACGTGACTTCATCACTCGCTACTCCTGAACGCGTTGGTTACGCCATCACGGCGGAACCGACCCCCTCTGCCCCCGTGGACTGAACCAGTCCGGAAACAAATTACTAAGAACTGCCTGACGCGGTAACCATTCGTTTACGCGCATTGTTAATCATAGGCGAAAGGGCTTAAGGGCGGGTAAAGACGCCCGGCCCATCCACCGTCGCAAAGTGACTCTTGATGAGGCGCTTAGCGGCAAACGTTAATCCAATACGTTAGAAGCCGGTCTCGGAGATCCAGGTTTTGATTCAATGAGATGCAGCCGGTAACTGAGACGGACGAATATCGCTTGCACAACTGAATCAGATTTTGTTAACCATTGTGTGGCAGCATCCGATTCAGGCAATAACCGTTCCGATACCGGACGCTGGCCTAACCCGGATTCGCGGCGGGAAAGGGGACATTTATGCGCGTTCTGCTCATTGAAGACGACAGTGCGACCGCACAGAGCATCGAGCTGATGCTCAAATCGGAGAGCTTCAACGTCTACACCACCGACCTCGGCGAAGAGGGCGTGGATCTCGGCAAGCTCTACGACTACGACATCATCCTTCTCGACCTGAACCTGCCGGATATGTCTGGCTACGAGGTGCTGCGCACGCTGCGCCTGTCGAAGGTCAAGACGCCGATCCTGATCCTGTCGGGCATGGCCGGCATCGAGGACAAGGTCCGCGGCCTGGGCTTCGGCGCCGATGACTACATGACCAAGCCGTTCCACAAGGACGAGCTGATCGCCCGCATCCACGCGATCGTCCGCCGTTCGAAGGGCCACGCCCAGTCGGTCATCCAGACCGGCGACCTGGTGGTGAACCTCGACGCGAAGACGGTGGAAGTCGGCGGCCAGCGCGTGCATCTGACCGGCAAGGAATACCAGATGCTCGAGCTGCTCTCGCTGCGCAAGGGCACCACGCTCACCAAGGAGATGTTCCTCAACCATCTCTATGGCGGCATGGATGAGCCGGAGCTCAAGATCATCGACGTCTTCATCTGCAAGCTGCGCAAGAAGCTTGATGCGGCGTCTGGTGGACAGAATTACATCGAGACAGTCTGGGGTCGTGGCTATGTGCTGCGCGAGCCCGAAGACAGCGACATGGCCGAAAGCGCCTGACGCTTAAAA
>JAAZLP010000044.1 GCA_012799265.1 Phyllobacteriaceae bacterium
GCATGACATTGATCCCTTGCTCGTGTCCAAAACGCTGCCAAACGTTCAAAACACAGTAGAATCAATGTCATGCAGCTTGTCTACAAATCTAAACCGGACACCAGTGGGTCAAGCCCGAGGGTGACGATCGGGGGCGGGGCGCCAATCTGAGGCACATTTAACCCCCTCCCAGCTTTGCTACGGCCCTGCGGGCCTAGCGTCGCTACCAGCCTTTCGCGCATAGCGCTCAAGGCCTTCTCGCCTCCGTGTGCTCCACTGGAGCACAAGTCCGACCGGCTCGAAGCCCCTCAAGGGGGAGGGTGGGCGCGGTGATTAGTCCGCCAGCTTTTCACTCTGTTGGATCAGCGCCGTCAGTTCTTCGATCTCGGCGGCATAGGCGGCGTAGTTGCGGATCCATTCGGCAGGCCAGTCGCCGGTCTGGTGGGCGATGATGGCGGGGTGGCGCTTGCCGATGGGATTGGCTTCGATGGTGGCGAGGGCGGAGCTTTCCCAGCGATCGTCGAGGAGGAGAATGTCGGCCTTGATGTCGGTGACATTTTCCCAGCTCAGCGTGGTGTAGCTGGAGTCCGGATCGACATGGGGGGAGTAGAAGCGGACGCCCCAGCCCTGCCAGTCATTGAGTTCGCCGAAATAGGACGGGACTGCCACCGAAATGGCGGAGCCGCCGGGTGAGGCAGCGGCGAGGATCAGGTCCGGCTTTTCGGTCAGGGCTGATTTGAGGGTTTCGACGCTGGCGTCAAAACGGGCCTTTTCGGCGTTTAATTGGTCGGTATCGGTATCGGCGCCGAGGCTTGCTGCGAAGTCGCGATAGGTCTCGAGAATGTCGACGATGGAATTGCTGCGCGGAATGCCGACGATGGGCGCGATGGCGCTGAGGCGCTCGGAGATGGCGTCCTCATTGGTGCCGCCCTGATAGATCTGCTCGGCCAGCGCATATTCGGTGATGATGATGTCGGGGTTAAGATTGAGCACGGCTTCGGCGTCGATCTCGAACCAGCCGCGCGAGACAACGGGAATGCCGGTGACGTCGACGCCATCAAGGGTGCGGTCAAGCGAGGGCGGGCCGTCGCGGAGGATGCCAATGGGACGGATGCCATAGGGGATGAGCGCGGCAGCGACAGTGCTGTGGGCAATGATGCGCGTTGGCGGCTCGGGCAGAGTGACCGTCGTGCCGGCGCCGTCGGTATAGGTCCATTCGGCCGCCGAGGCGGGCAGGGACAGGAGGAGGGCGAGGGCGGGGGGGACGGTGCGAAGCATGATCTTGAGTGGCATTGGCGGGAGCGGGAAGCAAGGGGCGAGTGCGCTGCGTGTGGAGAGTTGATGGATTTGCGCGGACCTCACCCGGCCTCTCCCGAGACGGGGGAGGGGAAGGGGGGCGGTGGCTCGCCGGGCTCAGGGCAGGGATGCTTCTGGCGTGCTTGCGTTTTTGACAAAAAGCGCCCATATGAGCGCTACGTCGCGGCATTAGGACCGCTGATGGACTTCTCTTCTTACTCAAGCGGTGAGCGGCGGAGTCAAACCGGAGACCTCTTCTGGATATGTCGAAAGACCCCAGGAGCCGGTCCGGAATTGAGCCAGCACCCGCGCGATAATCCCATCGCACGTTTGCACATATGAAGAAGCGCCAGCCGCATGTGCGGAGTGGCGCGCGCATTGTTTTGCGCACCATGAAAGACAAAAGTTTGACCGATTTTACTTCGCTCGGCCTGCCGACCATCATTACCGACAGCCTGACTGCCGGCGGTTTCACCGAGCCCACGAAAATCCAGGAGCAGGCTATTCCCAAGCTGCTCGAAGGCCGGGATATGCTGGGCATCGCCCAGACCGGCTCGGGCAAGACCGCGGCCTTCGGCCTGCCGATCCTTGCGGGCCTGCTGACCCTTACCGGCCGTCCGCGGCCGATGACCACGCGCGCGCTGATCCTGGCGCCGACGCGTGAACTGGCCGTTCAGATTGACGAGAATATCCGCAAGTTTGCCGGCTCCAAGATGAAGCTCGATACCGTGCTCGTTCTGGGCGGCGTGTCGCGCTACCACCAGGTCGGCAAGATCGCCAAGGGCGTCGACGTGGTTGTCGCCACGCCGGGTCGTCTCAAGGACCTGATGGACGACAACAAGATCAGGCTCAACGAAACCCGCTGGCTGGTGCTGGACGAAGCTGACCGCATGCTCGACATGGGCTTCATTGCCCCTGTGCGCGCGATCGCCAAGGCCATCGGCTTCAAGCGCCAGACCATGCTGTTTTCGGCCACCATGGCGCCGGAAATTGAAGACCTGGCCAAGTCGCTGCTGAAAGAGCCGATTAAGGTTGAAGCGGCGCCGCAGGGGTCGACCGTGGTCAAGATCGACCAGCGCGTGATCATGTCCGGTTCGAAGGCCAAGCGGAACGTGCTCAACGAGCTGCTGGCCGACGAAAAGGAAGGCATGGAGCGCGTGATCATCTTCTCGCGCACCAAGCATGGCGCCGACCGCGTGGCCAAGAACCTGGCCATTGACGGACACGAAGCGGCGGCGATCCACGGCAACAAGAGCCAGAACGCCCGCCAGGCAGCGCTCAAGGGTTTTGCCAATGGCTCGGTGCGCATTCTTGTGGCGACCGATATCGCGGCGCGCGGCATTGACGTTCAGGGAATCACCCATGTGGTCAACTATGAGCTGCCCGACGATCCGGAGAACTATGTGCACCGCATTGGCCGCACCGGTCGAAACGGTGCATCGGGTGTGGCGATCACGCTCTGCGACGGCACGGAAAAGTCGAAGCTCCGTGATGTCGAACGGCTGATCCGCCGCACGCTGCCGGTATCCGGTGATATGAACCTCGTGGAGGTTGATCCGGGTCCGCGCGCGCCGCGCAACGCGCCGGGTGCGCCTGCTGGTGTCCGTTCGGCCCGCAATCCGAAGTCCAAGCCGCGCAAGTTCAATACGCCGCGGCCGGGCGGTGAACGCGGCAAGGGTGGCGCGCCGCGCGATGCCGTCGCGCGCGATCCGCACAATCCGCTGGCACCGGCCAAGTCGGTCAAGCCGCCGCGCGGCGACGGTCTGCGCACCAAGCAGCGCTGGACCACGGCAGCCAAGAAGGCCGCAGCGCGCAATCGACGCGAAGGCTAAATCTGGAAATAGTAAGGACGGCTCTAGGGCCGCCCTTTTTGTTTGGGTGTCTCGCTGCGGTCAGGCGACCGAGGCGAGATAGAGGATGTCGCGGGTCGAACTGCTGGCGCCATTTGTGCCGGGGGCGAGGCGATCGAGGAAGCTCACGGCCCAGTCGATGACATTATGGCGCTGGGCAGCTTTCATCAGGGCCTGCCAGCGCTGGATGCGTTCGTCGAGCGGCATGTCGAGCGCCATGCGGATGGCTTCTGCGGTTTCGTCGGTATCGAACGGGTTGACCAGGAGCGCTTCGGAGAAAATCTCGGCGGCGCCGGCGAAACGGGAGAGAACCAGCACGCCGGGATCTTCCGGATTTTGCGAGCCGATGAATTCGTGGGCGACGAGGTTCATGCCGTCGCGCAGGGGTGTCACCAGGCCGACGCGGGCGAGGCGATAGAGGCCGGCGAGGCTCGGCTGGCCATAGGCGCGCTTCACATAGGTGAGGGGCTGCCAGTCGGGTTCGGCGAACTGGCCCATGACACGGCCGCAGATGGCGTCGAGGGCGTCGCTGGTTTCCTGATATTCCTTGATGCTGTCGCGCGAGGGCGGCGCGACCTGCAGGAGATGCACATTGCGGCGGAAGCGGGCGTCGTTGGTGAGGAGCTTCTCATAGGCTTCGACGCGCTGGGGTAGGCCCTTGGAATAGTCGAGCCGGTCGACGCCCAGGACCAGGGCCTGATCGCCCAGGGCGCGCTTCATGCGATTGACCATCTTGATGGCGGCTGGGCTGACGGCAAGGCGGGCAAAGGCGTCGGGCTCGGAGCCGATGGGGAATGCGTCGATTTCGGTACGGCTGAAATCGAAGGGCTTATTGCTGGAGCCGAAGACATTTGGTGCTGTCTGGTCGACGAATTCGTTGAAGGCGGCGACGTCGCGGCGGGCCTGCATGCCGACGAGATCGTAGCGCGACAGGTCCCGCATCAGGTCCTCATGATGCGGGATAGCATAGAGCGCGTCGGCGGTGGGGAAGGGGATGTGGAGGTAAAAGCCGATGCGGTTGCGGGCGCCGAGGGCGCGCAGTTCGGCGGCGAGGGGGATGAGGTGGTAGTCGTGCACCCAGATGATGTCATCGGGCTTGAGCAGCGGCAGGAGGGCGCGGGCGAACTGCTGGTTCACGCGGCGGTAGCCTTCGTACCAGTGGCCCTCGATGGTCGCGAGATCGAGCCGGAGGTGGAAGCTGGGCCAGAGGATGGAATTGGAAAAGCCGGCATAATAGGCGTGGTGATCGGCGCGGGTGAGGTCGATCTGGGCGACCTTGAGGCCCTCGATATCTTCGAGGCGCGCCTCCCGCGAGGGCTCTTCGGCGAGCTTCCCGGACCAGCCGAACCAGAAGCCTTCGCGCTCGTCCAACACCTTTCTCAAGGCCACGGCCAAGCCGCCCGCGGCGGGGCCTTTGGCCGGAGTGCGGTTGGATACGATAACGATGCGACTCATGGGTTCGGGGTCTCCTTGTGTTGAACATGCAAAGGGGCCGACAGGCGGCCCCTTGCTTAGTGCGTGGTCTGGTCCGTGTCGGTGAGCAGCGGCTCACTCAGATGATCGCGATGGGCGATTTCGCCGAGGCCGTGAAGCAGGGCATGGACCGAGGCAACATCGGCGATGCGCATGCGGGCGACGGTGTCTCCGGGCCCAAGCTTGATGCCGATGCCGCCGAGTTCCTGGGCGACGCGGAAGGCATCTTCATCGGTGCGGTCATCGCCGATGAAGATCGGGGTGCGACCGAGGAAGGGTTCTTCCTGCATGAAGGCGCGGAGCGCTTCGCCCTTATCGAAACCGACGGGGCGAGCTTCGAGCACCATCTTGCCGGGCACGAGGGTGAAATGGGGGTGATCGATGAGGGCTTCTTCCATGGCGAGGCGAACCTGGTCTTCCAGTTCGGGCGCCTGGCGGAAGTGGAGGGCGACTGCGCCTTCCTTGGCTTCGAGGATCAGCTCGGGATTGGCGATGGCGAGGGCCTCAAGCTCCTGGGCGATGGCTTCGGCCTCGATGGCCAATTCGCTATCGACGTCCTCAATCGTGCCATCGGCGCGGCGGCGCTGGGCACCGTGGGCGCCGGCAATGGGGAGCTGGAGGGGAGAGAGGTAGCGATCGACATCGGCGATCTCGCGGCCCGTGAGAACGGCGAAGGCGTGGTCAAAATCCTCGGAGAGGCGTTCGATCTGCTCGGCCAGGTCGGCCGGAACTTCAATGGAATCCGGGGTTTCGGCAATCTCGACGAGGGTGCCGTCGAAGTCGGTGAAAATGGCGAGACGCGGTGCCGGACCGCTGGGCTGGGCAAATGGATCGGACATCGCGATCCCCCTCTTGTGAACAGATTGACGGAACCCAACGCGGCGAGAGAGCAAAAGGTTCGACCCAGCATGGCAGGTATGCAGGATGGGGGCTTTATGAAGGCAATCTGAATGGTGCATTTGCACCGCGTTCAAGCCGGGGGGCTTAGAACGGAGCCAGGCTGATCGGAAATCAGCACGGCGGCGTCATTTCGGGGGGGACCCATGCAGCAGATTTTTCTGACCGCGCTGTTTGCGCTGTCCATCAGCTTTCTGACCTTTGCCGCGAGCTTCGCGGAAGTGCCGCGCGCGGACTATGTTCCGGCGCCTGTCATCGACGCGCGGTAGGCGCGCGCCGAGAGCTTTCTCATGCTGGGGGAAGGCCCCCACCCGGCCTCCCCCGGAGACGGGGGAGGGGCGATCGGCCTGAGGCCCAGACTTGGATCAGGTCCAGGTTGGGATCAGGCCAGGGGGATGCCCTTGTTGCCCTTGTCCTTCTGATAGGTGGCCGAGAGATCGGCATA
>JAAZLP010000045.1 GCA_012799265.1 Phyllobacteriaceae bacterium
ATGAGATCGGGATCCCAGCTGGCCGATTCCATCAACACATTGGTGGTTTCTTCGGTGACGCCCGAGCGAATGCCGCCCATGATGCCGCCGAGGCAGAGCGGGCCCTTGTCGTCGGCGATGACGGTCATGGTCTCGTCGAGCGTATAGACCTTGTTGTCCAGCGCATCGAATTCTTCGCCGCGCGCATTGCGCAGCACCATCTGGCCCTCGACCTTGTCGGCGTCATAGGCGTGGAGCGGACGGCCCCAGCCCAGCGAGACAAGGTTGGTGATGTCGACGATGGTGTTGATGGGCCGGAGGCCCACGGCCTTGAGGCGCTGCTGCAGCCATTCGGGCGAGGGGCCGTTCTTGACGCCCTTGATATAGCGGGCGGCGAACTTGCGGATCGCCTTGGGCGCGCCGTCAGCAAACTGATGCGGCACCGGCGGGATCGGGCTCGGCCCCTTGGACGGGATGGGCGAGAAGTCGGTCTTCTTCAGTGTGCCGAGGCCAAAGGCGGCGAGATCGCGCGCCACGCCATAGACGCCGGTCGCGTCGCCACGGTTGGGCGTGATGGAGATATCAAAGACGACGCCATTGATACCGGCATAGTCGACATATTTCGCGCCGATCGGGGCGTCTTCCGGCAATTCGATGATGCCGTCGTGGTCGTTGCTGAGCTCCAGCTCGGCGGCCGAGCAAAGCATGCCGTTGGACGGCGCGCCGCGAATGACGACGCCACCCTTCAGTTCAAAATCCTTGCCCGGAATATAGGTGCCCGGCGCCGCAAAGACCGACTTGAGGCCCGTCCGGCAGTTCGGCGCGCCGCAGACAACGTCGATCAGCTCGCCGGTACCGGCGTCGACCTTGCAGATATTGAGGTGGTCGGAATTGGGATGCGGCTTGGCCTCCACAACATGGGCGACGACGAACTTTTCGAGCGCCTTGCCCTGGCTCTCGATGCCTTCCACTTCCAGGCCGATCATGGTCAGCGCCTTGCCGATTTCTTCGGGGGTGGCGGTGGTTTCAAGGTGTTCCTTGAGCCAGTCGAGGGTGAATTTCATGTCGTTGACCTTTAGCGGAAGTCACTCTTGCTGCCGGTGATCGGCGGCAGGGCGGAGGAGAGTTTGAAGAGCTCGACCAGCACATTGGCAAAGCCGCGTGCATCGTCGATGGCCCGGTGTGTGTGCGGAATATGACCGTAGAATTCTGCCGGCAGCTTGCTCATGCCCCAATCGAGATAGGGCGCGCCGCGCAGGGTTCCGGCCATGGTGTAAAGACAGATGCCGCCGCCGCGGAAAATCTGCCGACCCTTGAAAGGGCCGGAGAGGACGCGGGTGCCGGCATATTCATCGAGGTAATGGTCCATCCAGAGACCATCAAAGATCATCGGGGCAGCAACGAAGACTTTTGGACCGGGCAGGCTTTCCACCCAATCCGCAAAGCGCGGCATGACCACGGAGGGCTCTTCTGCGCCGTCCGTTGCGGCCTTCCAGGCTTCTGGCTGGGTCGCCCACCACGCCATGGTGGTTTCGTTGGTGGTCCGATCCGGACGCGGCTTCAGTACGGCTTCGAATTCGCCATGGCGCGTCCCATCGGCTTCGATCGCCACGGAGGCAAAGCTCAGCATGGAATTGTGCAGCGGTGTCGGGCCATCCGATTCAATATCGGTGACGATGAAAATCGGCGTCGCCACGCGATTATAGAGCTCGCGCCCGGCCGGCAGCACCGTCACCAGCCGGAAGGTTTCGCAGACGATCTCCATGTCCGGCGAAAAGCCGCCATTGCGCGCAAAATAAGCCTCGTGCCCCTTGCGCCATTCGGCATATGGACCTTCGCCCTCAAGATCGGTGAAGCTGGCCTCGATTTCGTCGAAGCGTTTCGTCTCGACCGACAGCGTTTCGATGACACAGGCCTCCTCGCCTGCGCCATTGAGCACGATATCGCGACGCCCAACCTGCGGCATGGGTTCGCCGTCGCCGCCAAAGTCGCGCAGCGCCCCACAGGTGGCCGTCTTCTTGCCCGCCAGCACCAGGGCGAGCAGACGATCGGCCAGCTCGGGACTATCGCCGAAGCTGAACCTGATCTGATCGCTTTTCGTGGTGCTGTCGGACACGACGAGAACCTGTGGTTGGATGACTTAGCTCGAGAGGCCGCCGAACAGAGTGGGCAGGTCGAGCGGGCGGAAGCCGTAATGCTCGATCCAGCGCTGGTCGGCGTCGAAGAAGGCGCGCAGGTCCGGCATGCCGTATTTCAGCATGGCCAGACGATCGATGCCGACGCCAAAGGCGAAGCCCTGATAGACGTCCGGGTCGAGACCGGCTTCGCGCAGCACGTTCGGATGAACCATGCCGCAGCCTAGGATTTCGAGCCAGTCATTGCCTTCGCCGATCTTCACTTCCGAGCCGGAGCGGTCGCACTGGACATCGACTTCCATGCTCGGCTCGGTGAAGGGGAAGAAGCTCGGGCGGAAGCGCAGCGTGACGTTCGGCACTTCGAAGAACGCTTTCAGGAACTCTTCGAGCACCCAGCGCAGCTGGCCGATATGGCTCGACTTGTCGATGACGAGACCTTCCACCTGGTGGAACATCGGGGTGTGGGTCTGGTCACTGTCATTGCGATAGGTGCGGCCGGGCGCAACGATACGGATCGGCGGCTCCTGCGCGGGCGTCAGGTAGGCAGCGGCCGGCTTTTCATTGGTCTGCTTCATCACGCGGACCTGCACCGGAGAGGTATGGGTGCGCAGGACCTTTTTCACACCGTCCGGGCCGGGCTTCATGAAGAAGGTGTCGTGCATTTCACGCGCCGGGTGGCCTTCGGGGAAGTTCAGCGCGGTGAAGTTGTAATAGTCAGTTTCGATATCGGGCCCTTCGGCGATGGAAAAACCCATGTCGGAGAAAATGGCCGTCAGCTCGTCGATGGTCTGGCTGATCGGGTGAATACGACCGCGCGTGGTCGGGGCCGGCTGCAGCGGCAGGGTGATGTCGACGGTTTCGGCCTTGAGACGGGCTTCAAGCGCAGCAGCCTTAAGCTCGGTGCTGTGCGCATCGATGAGGCCGGCGATCTCGTTCTTGAGCCCGTTGATGGCGGGTCCGGCTGACTTGCGGTCTTCCGGGGGCATCGAGCCCAGTGTTGCCAATAGAGCCGAGACGGAGCCCTTCTTACCCAGGGCGGCGACGCGGACGGCGTCCAGAGCTGCCTCGTTTTCGGCGCCGGCAATGGCAGCGGAAAGCTCGGTGCGCAGGGTTTCGATCTGGGCTTCTAGGGACATGGTTTTCTCAATTCAGTCGGGCTGGCGCCGTTAGAGCAAAACAAAACGCCCCGCGCCAGCCCTCTCGGGCGGCGCAAGGCGCGGATTTTGACCTCAGCTAAGCTGAAAGTTAGGCGGTGACGCGGGCGTGGGTGGTGTCTTCCACGCCTTCCAGATACGCCAGAGCAGCCTTGGCCTTTGCGACCAGTGCAGCGAACGCTTCAGGCTGGGTGATCGCGAGATCGCTCAGCACCTTGCGGTCGACGGCAATTTCAGCCTTGCTGAGGCCGTCGATAAATCGACCATAGGTCAGACCGTGTTCGCGAACGGCAGCGTTGATACGCTGGATCCACAGAGCGCGGAAGTTACGCTTCTTAACGCGACGGTCGCGGTAGGCGTACTGGTTGGCCTTTTCGACGGCCTGCTTGGCAATACGGATCGTAGACTTACGACGGCCATAATAGCCCTCGGCGGCCTTCAAGACCTTCTTGTGACGGGCGTGGGCGGTTACGCCTCTTTTTACGCGTGCCATTTATTGGTGTCCTTCCAGCTTAGCGG
>JAAZLP010000046.1 GCA_012799265.1 Phyllobacteriaceae bacterium
CCCGGCGCACTTCGTCGATGCGCTTGAGATCGGCGGTGAGCTCAGTGCCATTGACGATGATCTGCCCCTCCTGGTGTTCCTCCAGGCGGTTGATGCAGCGGATGAGCGTTGACTTGCCCGACCCCGAGGGTCCTGCGATGACGATACGCTCGCCCTTCATGACCCGCAGATTGATGTCGCGCAGCACGTGGAAGTCGCCATACCACTTGTGCATGCCGACCGCATCGATCGCGACCTCGGTCTTGGAGACCTGCATCTGGCTTGTATCGACCGTGCGGTCGACGGTGGTGTCTGAAACCTGAGACATTGACGCTACCTCTTGTAGCCAGTGTTGAGACGGTTCTCCATGTAGATGGAGTAGCGGGACATGCCGAAGCAGAAGACCCAGAACACCATCGCGGCAAAGATATAGCCGGTGGTGGCGGTATTCGCCGACTGCCATTCAATGGCGGCGTCGTTCTTGGTTTTGACGGCTTCAAGCAGGTCGCGCATGCCGACGATGTAGACGAGTGACGTGTCCTTGAAGAGAGCGATGAAGTTGTTCACGATGCCCGGGATCACGTGCTTGAGCGCCTGGGGCAGGATGATGAACCACATCCGTTTCCAGTAGCCCAGACCCAGAGCAGCCGCAGCCTCATACTGCCCCCGTGGGATTGCCTGGAGGCCGCCACGCACCACTTCGGCGACATAGGCCGAGGTGAAGAGCGTCACGCCGACAAGCGCCCGGAGGAATTTGTCGACGGTCATGCCCTGCGGCATGAAGAGCGGCAGCATGACCGACGCCATGAACAGGATGGTGATCAGCGGCACAGCGCGGATCAGCTCGATGAACATGACGCAGACGGTCTTGATGATCGGCAACTGGGACTGTCGGCCGAGGGCAAGAATAATGCCCAAAGGGAAGGACAGCGTGATACCGACGACCGAGAGGATCAGGGTCACAAGGAGCCCGCCCCACATTTCCGTCGGCACCGGACGCAGACCGAACATACCGCCTGCCAGCAGGATGTAGCTGAGCACCGGATAGACCAGCAGGATGAGCACTGCATTTGTGCGCTTGAACGGCACTTTGGGGATCAGCAGCGGGATCAGAAGCAGAGCGCCGAGCCCGAAAACGATGTTCGGACGCCAGAACTCCGTCGCCGGGTAGAAGCCGTAGATGAAGAACTCCATTTCGGCGGCAATGTAAGCCCAGCAAGCGCCCGCATTTTCCATGCGGCACTCTTCAACTGTGCCCCCGGGCCCTACGGCATTGCCGAAGAAAAAGCCCCAGAGCGGCGGGATGATCCAGGCGAGGAACGCCAGGCCAAGGACAGTCAAGACGCTGTCGAGCGGCGTTGCGAAGAGGTTTTTCTTCATCCACACCATCGGACCACTGGTCGGCGATGGCGCGGGACGCGGCTCAACAAAATCGGAACGGACGAAACCAATGTCTGTCATGGCATCCTCCTACCGTTCCACCAGCTTAACCCGGGCGTTGTACCAGTTCATGATCGCCGAGGTGAGCAGGGAGAATGTGAGGTAAACCAGCATGGTGATGGCGATGCATTCGATCGCACGACCGGTCTGGTTGAGTGAGGTTCCGGAGAAGACGTTGACGAGTTCCGGATAGCCAATAGCCGCGCCGAGAGACGAGTTCTTCGTCAGGTTGAGATATTGGCTGGTCAGCGGAGGGATGATCACCCGCAGTGCCTGCGGGACAATCACCAGACGCAGCCGGTCATTGTCCTTGAGACCGAGGGATTCGGCCGCTTCAGTCTGACCGTGGCTAACGGCCTGGATGCCGCCACGAACCGTCTCGGCGATAAAAGCCGCGGTATAGATGGTGAGGCCGAAAGCGAGTGCTACGAATTCCGGCGGCAATTGCAGGCCACCGCGGAAGTTGAAGCGCTCGAGCACCGGCACTTCGAAATCGACGCTGGCCCCACTGATCCAGAACACGAGACTGGTTACCCCGATCAGGATCGCCACGGAGGTGACGAAGACAGGGAAGCGCTTGCCCGTCTGCTCCAGACGCTTGCGTGCCCAATAACGCAGCGCGATGACGCCCAGGATGGCCAGGGCCAATCCAATCCAGACAAAGCCGAACTGTTCGTCCGGAATTGGCTTCGGGATCATGATCCCGCGCTGATTGATGAAGGAGTCGAACGGAAGCTCGAACGAGTTACGAACCGCCGGCATCGCCTTGAGAACGGCGAAATACCAGAAGAACAGCTGCAGCAGCAGCGGGATGTTTCGGATCACCTCGATGTAAACGGTGGCGAGGCTCGAAACGATGAAGTTGGTGCTGAGGCGGGCTATGCCAATGGTGAAGCCCAGGATCGTCGCGAAGAAGATGCCGACGACAGCCACCAGCAAGGTGTTCAGAAGGCCGACCAGGAAGGCTTCCCAGTAATAGGAGGCGCGAGACCATGGCAGCAGTGAGAAGGAAATGTCGAAACCGGCTGTGCGCCACAGGAAGTCAAAACCCGTGGTCTTATTCTGCGCTGCCAGGTTGGCAGCGGTGTTGCCGATAATCCAGAGTATAAAGCCTAGAAGCAGAGCTGCAACCACGACCTGATAGATGATCCCACGGATCACCGGATCGTTGAAAAAGCTCGCCCTTGGGGCTGCATCGCGCCCCGTATCGAGTGTGGTCATATGTAGCTGTCCCTTAGCCGCAATTAGCCGCTGCACGCCCTATCGGCGCGGCACGCGACGGAACAAAAAGTCCGGCGCTCCCCAATGGAGAGCGCCGGTTCAATTCGTTCGCTTAGCGGATCGGCGGGGAGTACTGAATGCCGCCGTCTTTCCACAGTGCGTTCAGACCACGTTCCAGACCAATCGGGGTCGACGGACCAACGTTACGTTCGTAGGTCTCGGCGTAGTTACCGACATGCTTGATGATCTGGTAAGCCCAGGCGTTGTCGAGGCCGAGCGGGGCACCGAATTCACCTTCAACGCCGAGGAGACGCTTGATGGCCGGGTTGTCCGAGCCGAGCTGTTCGTCAACGTTTGCCGAGCTCACGCCGAGTTCTTCAGCTTCGAGCAGCGCGAAGTAGGTCCAGCGAGCGATGTTGAACCACTGGGTGTCGCCAGCGCGAACCACCGGACCAAGGGGCTCCTTGGAGATGACTTCCGGCAGAATGATGTGATCATCCGGGTTGGCGAACTTGGAACGCTCAGCGGCCAGCGCCGAGGAGTCAGTGGTGTAGACGTCGCAACGGCCATCTTCATAGGCCTTCACAACTTCGTCCTGGTCCACGAACACGACGGTGTTGAATTCCATGCCGTTGGCGGCGAAGTAGTCGGCTGCGTTGAGTTCGGTGGTGGTGCCGGACTCGATGCAGATAGCGGCGCCGCTCAGGTCGAGAGCGGACTCGATGCCGTCGTCCTTGCGGACCATGAAGCCCTGGCCGTCATAGAACATGGTGCCGACAAAGCTGATACCCAGCTGGGTGTCGCGGCTCATGGTCCAGGTCGTGGTACGGGAGAGAACGTCAACTTCACCAGCAGACAGCGCGGTGAAACGCTCCTGGCTGGTCAGCGAGGTGAAACGGACAGCGTCCGCATCATTGAAAATTGCTGCAGCCATGGCGCGGCAGAAGTCGACTTCGATGCCGGTCCAGACGTTGTTGGAGTCGGGAGCCGAGAAGCCCGGCACACCGCCGGTCACACCGCACTGGACATAACCCTTTGCCTTGACGTCGTCGAGAATGGCCGCTTGGGCGGCCGTCGCGCCGAGGCCCAACGAGGCCGCGACTGCGATCGATACGAGCGCTTTTTGCATTTTTACCCTTTTTGTTTCCTGACCCTCTTGTTCGAAGCCCTCTTGTTGCCGGGGCCCCGAGCACCACCGCTTTGAGTACGGTTCGGATGCTGGTAAGCATGCAATATTCAATTGACCGTAACGTCAAGGGCAGAAGGCGAGTTGGGACAATAAAGCTGTCACTCTTTTAGCCAACAGCCTGTCGATGATTTATTTTTGGGCACTGAGATTACTATGCATGACTACAAAAACGGCAAAGGTGGAGAACCGAGTGTAGAGACTGTGCTCACACATGCCGGTCGGGCCCCCGAGGAACAATTCGGCTTCGTGAACACCCCCGTTTTTCGTGGCTCTACCGTCCTTTACAATACCCTTGCCGATCTCGAAGCACAGAAGCAGCGCTTTCTCTACGGGCGAGCCGGAAATCCCACCACCGAAACTGTCGAATCAATAGTCAACGAGCTCGAAGGCGGCCACGCCACCAAGCTCGTCCCCTCCGGGCTCGCAGCAATCACCATCGCGCTCATGGCCTGCGTAAAGTCGGGCGACGACGTGCTGATCACCGACAGCGCCTATGAGCCGACACGGGCCTTCGCAGATCAGTTCTTGGTACCGATGGGGGTTAGCGTCCGCTACTACGATCCGCGGATAGGCGCTGGTCTGGCCGAACTCATGCAGCCCAACACAAGGGCTGTTTTCGCGGAAAGTCCGGGGTCGTTGACATTCGAAGTTCAGGACCTGCCCGCGCTGGCCAAGGTCGCGCATGACCACGGCGCCCGTCTCATCGTGGACAATAGCTGGGCCACACCGCTCTATCTCAAGCCGCTTCAGCTCGGCGCAGATATCGTCGTTCATGCGGCAACGAAAATGTTCGTCGGCCACTCCGACGTGCTCGCGGGGACGATCACGGCAACGGAAGAAGCCTGGCCGGACGTTTCGCGCGTTCGCGCGCTCTTGGGTTACTTCAGTTCAGGTGACGATGCCTATCTGGTGGCACGCGGCCTGCGGACCCTCTCCATCCGCATGAAGGAACATGAAGCCCGGGCGCTGGAGATTGCCAACTGGCTGCAGGGACAGGACGAGGTGGTACAGGTGCTCCACCCTGCCCTGCCCGACCACCCGGACCACGAGATTTTCAAGCGTGACTTCACCGGGTCAGGTAGCCTTTTCGGCATCGTCCTGAAACCAGCCCGACGCGAGGCGCTCGCGGCTTTCGTTGATCACATGCAGATTTTCGCGATGGGCTTTTCCTGGGGCGGCTATGAAAGCCTCTGCGTCCCATCCAAGGTTCGCAGGACGGTGCATCCGTGGTCGGCCGAAGGCCCTCTCCTGCGACTGCATATCGGCTTTGAGGGGGTAGACGATCTCAAAGCCGATCTGGCAGCGGCGCTAGAACGCTACACGGAAGCGCGTTGAAACATCTTGGGAAGTGCGGTGAGCGGTTTGCGGTAGATCCGTCCGTCGTCGCGCTTCTCAAATAGCCATCCACGGCTGGCGAACATATTGCGCACCAGATAGGTGCCCAGCATGCCAACAACGAGGCCTGCCAACACGTCCGTCGGATAATGCGCGCCGACCGGGACGCGTGAAATGCCCACAATGATGGCAATAACGACAAATGGCACCAGGGCGCGCGGCCAAAGGAAGCCAACCACAAAGGCCATAGCCATGGCCGTCGCCGAATGCCCGCTCGGGAAACTCTGATAAGTCCAGTCGTTGACCACCGGCTGAAAGGCGAATGCGCCCGCGGTTTCAAACTCAACAGGCCTGCCTCTGCCGACCAGACGCTTGAAAAGATTAGTGATGAGACCCGGCGCCCCCACGCCGACGAAGATGAAGCCGGACAGCAAGACAACTTCGCCCATCACGCGCCGCCAATAATCCTTCAACGGCAGGCGTATGAGCGCAGATAGAATCAGGATGGCGAGGCTGGGGATAAGGACCCAATCGGAC
>JAAZLP010000047.1 GCA_012799265.1 Phyllobacteriaceae bacterium
ATCGGCATCCCAGACGGTGACGGTGGCTGTGACATAGGCCATGCCCGCCACATCCGCCCCGAGTTCCTGCAGGGCCATATCGGCATCGAGCGCCTTGTTCGATGCATCGGTGTCGACCAGCGCGGATTGCTCGTTGGTCATCACCTCTTTCAGGATTGCTGCGATGCTCTTGCGCTTGGCGAACCACTGCCGCCTGATCCTGGTCAGCAGCTTCGTGGCGTCCGTCTTGTCCATCAGGATCGCGCGGGAGGACCAGCGATAGGGAAAGGCCAGCCGGTTCATCTCGTCGAGCAGGCCGGGCGTCGTCGCGGTCGGGAAACCTGTAATCGTCAGGATACGCAGATGCTGGTCGCCAAGGCGCGGCTCCAGCCCTCCGGTCAGTGGCTGATCGGCCAGCAGCGCGTCGAGATGCATCGGCACTTCGGGGACGCGCACGCGGTGGCGGTTGGTGGAAATGGCCGAGTGGAGGTAGGTCAGCGTCGCGGCGTCATCGATCCAGTGGCATTCGGGCATAAAGCCGTCGAGCAGCGCCAGCACGCGATCGGTGCGGTCGATGAAACCACGCATCAGTTCCCATGGGTTGACGCCGGATTGCTCGCGGCCCTCATAGAGCCAGGTCTCAGCACGGGCGGCATCCTCGGCAGGCGGCAGCCAGAGGAACGTCAGGAAATAGCCGGACACAAAATGGGTGCCTGCTTCCTCGAAACCTGCCCTGCGCTCGGCATCGACCAGGGCGGACGCAGCATCAGGAAACCTGCTGTCGGGATAGGTCGCAGCCTCGGAGCGCTGCGCCTCCACGAAGATCGACCATCCTGAACCGAGACGGCGCACGGCGTTGTTGATGCGCCCGGCGACAGCGACCAGTTCGGCGGCAACAGCGGAATCGAGATCCGGCCCACGAAACTTCGCCGTTCTCTGGAAACTGCCGTCCTTGTTCAACACCACGCCTGTGCCAACCAGCGCGGCCCAGGGCAGAAAATCCGCAAGGCGAGTGGTGGTACGTCGATATTCGGTGAGGTTCATCATGGCCGCACCCTCACACCGACAGATGACCGGGGATGCGCAGATGTCTGCGCCCGACCTCGACGAAGAGCGGATCGCGCTTTGCTGCCCAGACCGCGAGGAAGTGACCGACGGCCCAGATCGCAAGGCCAACCAGCCAGAGACGAAGGCCGAGGCCTACGGCGCCGGCCAGCGTCCCGTTCATGATCGCGATGGAGCGCGGTGCGCCGCCAAGCAGGATATGTTCGGTCAGCGCCCGATGGACGGAGACGGAAAATCCCGGCACCGCATCGAGTTGCTCAAGCCCGCCCGGCATCAGATGAGCGCCCCGCCACCGAAGGAGAAGAACGACAGGAAGAACGAGCTGGCAGCGAACGCGATGGAAAGCCCGAAGACGATCTGGATCAGGCGGCGGAAGCCCCCCGAGGTGTCGCCGAACGCAAGCGCCAGGCCAGTGGCGATAATGACGATGACAGCGATGATCTTGGCGACCGGCCCCTCGATCGACTGAAGGATTGACTGAAGCGGCGCTTCCCAGGGCATGGACGAACCGGAGGCATGTGCCGCGGGCGCGAGCATCAGGCTGATGGAAACAGCGGCGGCGGAGGTCGCCATGATGCGGCAACCGCGCGAAATCGTGCGGATCATGAAGAATTTCCTTTCGAGATGGTTGCGGGGGCGATGGCGTAGTCACCGTCTGACCCAAGCCCTTCCACACGAGCGAGCTCGACCAGCCGGCGGGACGATCCGCGTCCGGCAATCACGGCGACAAGGTCGATGGTTTCGGCGATCAGCGCGCGCGGGACCGTGATGACGGCTTCCTGGATAAGTTGTTCGAGGCGGCGCAGCGCGCCGATACCGGAACCGGCATGGATAGTGCCAATGCCGCCCGGGTGCCCGGTTCCCCATGCTTTGAGCAGGTCAAGCGCTTCGGAACCGCGAACCTCGCCAATCGGGATGCGATCAGGGCGTAGACGCAGCGAGGACCGGACCAGATCGGAAAGCGTGGCCACGCCGTCCTTTGTCCGCATGGCCACAAGGTTTGGCGCGGCGCATTGTAGTTCGCGGGTATCCTCGATGATCACAACGCGATCCGAGGTCTTCGCCACTTCGGCGAGCAGCGCGTTAGTGAGCGTCGTTTTGCCAGTCGAGGTGCCGCCGGCGACGAGGATATTGGCCCGCGTCGCGACATTCAGGCGGAGAACCTCGGCCTGAAAGCTAGTCATGATCCCGGCGGTCACATAATCGTCGAGGGTAAACACGGCGACCGCGGGCTTGCGAATGGCAAAGGTCGGCGCTGCAACGACGGGTGGCAGCAGGCCCTCGAATCGCTCGCCAGTCTCCGGCAATTCAGCCGATACACGCGGGCTTCGCGCATGAACCTCAAAGCCAACATGATGAGCGACCAGCCGGACAATCCGCTCGCCATCGACAGCTGACAGTCTCTCCCCCGTATCGGCCAGACCTTCGGAAAGCCGGTCCACCCAGATGCGACCATCCGGGTTCAGCATGACCTCGACCACGCCGGGATCTTCCAGAAACCGGGCAATCGATGTCCCGAGCGCTGTGCGCAGCATCCGCGCGCCACGGGCAACGGTTTCCGGCTTCTGATGCAATGCGGTCATGGCGGCCCTGTTCATGACGGGGCGCGAAAGACGGACCCCGGATCGGGGTCGATTAAAAGAACCGAATTATGGGCTGTTTCAACAGATGTTTACGCGCGTGCGGGCATCGGCGGCGGACGGTGGCAAATCGGATGGCTGTGTCTTCAATGGGGGTGGAAAGCGGAATGGCAGTTTCAGGCCGCACCGCCACGAAAGCCGCCTTTCACCTAGTCAACGAGCTTCGGCAGCAACACGCGGTCGATCCGTTCATCTAGCTCCGATGACAGGGACGGGATGGACAGCGACTGTCCACCTTCAGCACGTGGATGCAACGAAGGTGCAAAGCGCATCATAATCCGATCTGTACTGACGTGTCCTTTTAAAGTGCCAGATGGCACTTCCAGCATAAATCAATCACCATCGCGATTTGATCGCAGGTAGCGACCACCCGAGGCCATCCCAATCGTAAAGTCCTGTCAGGGCTTTACGACAGAGGTAGAAAGCGCCGACCGTCCCGTTTTCCTAGCAAGGTCGAGTAGATTGCGCAGCGTCTGGCGATGATTATAAGGCGACCAGACGGCCGAGAAGGCGACGGTTTCCGCCTCGTTCGCGATCTCGCGAAAGACGATGCCGGACGGCACAAGCTCAAGGTTCTCCGTAACAAGCAGGGAAATGCCCTGTCCCGCCGCGACCATGGCCAGCAGGGAACCGCGCCCGACAGCGCATCGCGGGATTGTTGGAACCGGCCATTTCCCTGCCGCGCGCACCACGATCAGGTCATGCACCTGTGGTCCGGTGCCGTCCTCGCGCACGAGGAAGGTTTCCGCCGCGAGGTCTCGCGATGTGATGTGGTAACGCTGCGCCAGCGGGTGCGATTCCAACATGACGGCCACAAGACGGTCGCGCCAGATCACGCGGGAATGAAGATCGGGGACTTCGTGGGTGCAGGCCATGAAGGCAACGTCCATAAAAGAAACCTGCCGCAATACCGGCGATCCACCGCTTCGACGGGTCCTCATGCGCTTCCTTGCCGGTGGCGATGGCGGCTGTGCTAGCGGCGATGTTGAACGCATGTGAGCCGAACGGGGGCCATGAGAAGCGAGCCAAGGCCGGTTACGGTCACGATGGGGTTGGCGCTCGTCCTGAACCCGTCGTTCCGAAGCACCAGCATGCCCAGCATATACTGGCCGGTCAGCGTGATGAGGAACAAAGGCAACGCAACGCTCAAAATGGCGTTCAGTGTAAATTCCGGCATGGTGAAGATCGGCGTGGCGAGCTTCAATTGCAGGCCGAACAGATCAACGCGCCCCCCCCGCAACCACTTCTGTCCTAAATCAATCGAAGTCCAAGTGTAAGAAGATGCTTAGGGTGCCGAATGGTGTTGTTTCAGAAGTGCCGTGCAAGGCGGAACGATCTTCACGAGACTTTCGCAAGAATGCCCCGCCGCCCCCAAGACCATCGACACTCACCACAGGAACCAGCGGGCCTGTAATGCCTCCCTCACTCTAGCCCGGTATTGCGAACATGTAAAAAATTGGGTCTTCTGCGATGATGACCGAAGGCCGACAGATCCCACCGCTTGCCGATCAGGCGTTCCAGTTCAGTCCCGACGACGCGGACGGCGACGATGTCGGCTTCGATCCGACCGAGGTGGAAATCGTCGCCGCGACCTATCGCGCCATCGTCGATCAGGATGCCTTCGAGGAAATGATCTTGGGCTGGATCGCCAAGCTCGATCTTGCCCCCGAACACAGCCGCAGGCCGCTGGTGATCTCGCGCCAGCTGCTGAGGCAGTTGCTGATGGCCCGCCGGACGATGGAGAAGCTCGACATTCCGGCCGAGAACGATCCGCTCAAGCGCGCCATCGCCGATGTTCCGGGACCGGCGGTGGTGCTTTCGCCCGAAGGCCGGATTGCCATTGTGAACATAGCCGGCGAGCAGGCCTTCGGCACGCGGCAGGGCGCCTTTCTGGACACTGCGGTCATCGCCCCCTGTTCGCAGGCCGATTATGCCGCCCTGCGCCGGGCCGCCGCCGGGCGGGGCAATGGCGCGCAAGCCATTCTGACCATCCTTCCGCCCGAGGGCGCGCGTGGTTCTGCCGACCCCTTTCTGGCCGAAGCGTATCTCATCAATGCGCCGGACCAGAGCGCCGCCTTCATCGCCATCCGCTCGCTGGTGATCGCATGGAGCGCGATGGCGACCGAGCGATTGCAGCAGGCCTTCGGCCTTAGCCAGGCCGAGGCGGGCGTTGCCGAACTCTATTTCCGCTCGGGCAGTATCGACCGGGTGGCCGGGATGCGTGGCGTGTCGCGGCTGACCGTCCGCACCCAGATCAAGGCGATCATGGCCAAGACCGGCGCGCCCACGAATGTTGATCTGATGCGGCTGCTGGCCATGGTCGCCTCGCGCGCCCTGCTGGGCCATCGCGGCGAGACGCCGGTCTGGCATGATCCGCTGGGGCGAGAGCGTCGGATCGAACTGCCCGATGGCCGCGTGGTGGCCTGGACCTGGATGGGGGATGAGGCGGGCATTCCCGTGGTGATGCTGCGCGGCTTTCCGATGACCTATCTGCTGCCCGGCGAGGGCGAGGCGCGGCTGCACGCGGCGGGGATACGGCTTTGCCTGCTGTCGCGCCCGGGCTACGGAAACAGCAGCCTCGACCCGCGGGTGAGTGCGCTTGAGGACAACCTGATCGCCCTGCGGGCCTTTCTTGACCGCGAGATCGCCGGGCCTGCGGTCGGGGTTGGGCTCTCGCAGGGGCTGGTGCCGCTGCTGGCCGAACAGCATGCCGATCCGGCGCGGTTCCGCGCGCTGATCGCCATCGGCTATACCGGGGTACTGGACCGCAGCGGCATCGACCGCCTGGCCCCGATCCAGCGCACGATGATGCGGCTGGCCGGGCCCGCTCCCTGGGTGGTGGAACTGATGGCCAAGACCGGGCACCGGCAGATGCGCCAGCATGGCGTCGACTGGTATCTGGAACGCGCCTACCGCACACGTCCGCTGGACATGGAGACCTATCGCCACCCGGACCGGGCCGCGCTGATCCGCAACGCCTGCGAGCATCTTCTGAAGCAGGGGCACGGCGCCTTCGTGCGCGAATTGCAACTGGCACTGGCGCCCATCGATCCTGTGATCGAGACGCTGGAGGTGCCGATGCAGATCCTTGCCCCGACCGAGGATGGTGTCTTCGACGAGGCGAGCTACCGCAGGATCGAGGCCCGAAATCCCCGCATCACGGTCGAGCCGATCTGTGGAACCGGCGAGTTGATCTTCTACCAGCGCACCGATCTGATTCTGGACCGGATCATCGCGGCGGCGCAGGGCGCGATCGGCTGATACGCCAATTGGCGTATGACGGGCTGGCTGCGCCTCGTTATGGTCCCGATTCGCTGGGACCCCTCTGTTCGGGAAGTCCGTCAGGCCCCTGAATACAGAGAAGATTTGGAATGTGGGATTTCAGTATCGGCCAGTCCATCGGCCTGATGATGCGCACCTTGCCTTTCGTCGCCCTGCGCGCGGCGGTCTATTTCGGGATCACGCTGGCTTATATGCTGGCGACCGGCGTCGGGGTCGGGGCCGGCTGGGGTGTCGGCGCTTTCGGCGATGACGACTTCCGCGCGCAGAGCATGGCCTGGGGCGGGTTGATCGGCTTCGGCATCACCGGGGCGGTGATGTATTGGATCCGGGAATATATCCTCTACATCGTCAAGGCGGGCCATATCGCGGTTCTGGTCGAGTTGATCGACGGCAAGCCCCTGCCCGAGGGGCGCGGCCAGATCGCCCATGCGGCCGCGGTGGTGAAGGACCGCTTCGGCCAAGCCTCGGTGCTGTTCGCGCTGGATCAGCTGGTCAAGGGGGTGATCCGCGCCGTGACGGGGCTGGTGCGGGGAATCCTTGGCATCCTGCCCATCCCTTATGTCAAACAATTGATGGGTGTCGTTCAGGCCTTCCTGCGTGTGGCCGTGGGCTTTGTCGACGAGATCATCCTCGCCCATGCGATCCGCAGCGGCTCGACCGACGCCTGGGGCTCGGTGCGCGAGGCTTTGGTGCTTTACGGCCAGAACTGGAAGGTGATGCTGCGGAACGCGGCCTGGCTGACGCTGTTCACCTATGGGCTGGCGGCGCTGGTGTTCTTGGTCATGCTGACCCCGGCGGCGGCGCTGGTCTATGCCTTGCCGGGTGCCTGGTCGGCGGGCGGCTTCGTTTTGGCGCTGCTGTTTGCCTGGAGCGTCAAGGCCGCCTTCCTCGAACCCTTCGCCGTCGCTTGCCTCTTGCAGGTCTGGGTCAGGACTGTCGACGGCCAGCAGCCCGATCCCGAATGGGACGCGCGGCTTGACAAGATGTCGTTGCATTTCCGTAAATTGAAAGAGCGTGTCACCGGCGCCATGCGGCCTGTCTGACACCTTTGGGGGAGTTTTCATGAGGCATTTCGCAATCACGGCGCTGGCAGCGTTTTCCATTGGCAGCGCCATACTGTCGCCTGCCACGGCGCAGGAGCGGCCGAATACCATTCTCGTCCTCGATGCTTCGGGCTCGATGTGGGGCCAGATCGACGGGGTCAACAAGATCGCCATTGCGCGCGAGGTGGTCGGCAATATCCTCGCGGATTTCCCCGCTGACCAGAACCTCGGTTTCGTCACCTATGGCGCGCGGGTGCGCGGGCAATGCTCGGACATCGAGACGGTGATCGCGCCCGCTCCCGGCACCGCGCCCGAGATCATAAAGATCGTGAACGAGCTGAACCCGCGCGGCATGACGCCGATGACCGATGCCGTGATCGCCGCCGCGCAGGCCTTGCGCCATACCGAACAGGCGGCGACGGTCATTCTGGTTTCGGACGGGATCGAGACCTGCAACCCCGATCCCTGCGCCGCTGCCCGCGCGCTGGAACAGGCCGGGGTGGATTTCACCACCCATGTCATCGGTTTCGACGTGCGTGGCGAGGCCGAGGCGCTGATGCAGATGCAATGCCTGGCCGACGAGACCGGCGGACGGTTCCTCACCGCCGACAATGCCGAGGAACTGACCGCGGCCCTGGCGCAGGTCGTTGCGCCGACTTCGGGCGCGTTCACCTTCACCGCCCATCAAAGCGCCGAACGTATGGGACCTGAGCCGGTGTTCTTCTACCCGGATGACCCGGTGAACAATCCGTTGGTCGAGGGCGATGTCTTCTGGCAGATCTCGGACACTGAGTTCAGCTTTGTGGTCGAAGGCCACGGCAATCCCTTCACCACCGAATTGCCCTTCGGCGATTATGTGGTGACCGTCACGGCCGATGTATGGGATCAGCCGGTGCAGGAGGAAAATACCTTCGCGCTAGATTCCATTGATATGCATGTGATGTTCCCGCCGCGCGAACCGGATTTGGCCGAGCTGACCCTTCGCGCCGTGTTGGACAGCGAAAGCGGCCCGCTGATCGACACGCCGATCACATGGGAATTCAGCCAAAATGGCGACAGCTTTGAGTTCGACGGCAATCCCGGCGTGCAAGAAGTGCGCCCCGGCACCTGGACCGTCACCGGCTATCACACCGCGCTGGAGCTGGAACAATCGTTGACGCTGACGCTGGCAGAAGGTCAGCGCGCGACGCAGGCCTTTGTTTTTGAAACCCCGACCCCATCGCTGCCCGCCGCCACGGTCACTGCGCCCGCACAAGTCGTGGTCGGATCCGCCTTCGGCGTCAGTTGGACGGCCGAGGGCGCTTTACAGGCACGGGACTATGTCACCATCGTGCCCGTGGGCGCAGAAGCCGGCGCCTATACAGACTATGACCGACTGCAAGGGCGTTTCGAAGGGCAGTTGCGCGCGCCCGCCGAACCCGGCCTCTACGAGGTGCGGTTGCAGACCGAAGATGGGAAAGCCGTTCTCGCCTCGACCCCGGTCGAGGTTGTCGATGCGGTCGTGACGATCTCAGGCCCGGCGCAGGTCGTGGTCGGATCGGCCTTCCCGGTGAGTTGGACGGCCGAGGGCCTGCATCCGCGCGATTACGTCACCATCGTGCCGATGGGGGCGGAGGATGGCGCCTATACGAACTATACCCGCCTTGAGGGCAAGACCGAAGGCAGCTTGCGCGCCCCAGCCGAAGCCGGACTTTATGAGCTGCGCTTGCAGATGGAGCGTGGCGGCCGCGTCCTCGCCCGCGCGCCCATCGAAGTTGTCGAGGCTGAGGTGACGGTCTCGGCACCCGCACAGGTTCTGGTCGGCTCGGCCTTCGACGTGAGTTGGACCGCCGAAGGGCTGCATCCGCGCGATTATGTCACCATCGTCCCCATGGGCGCAGCCGAGGGGGAATATACGGATTACGACCGCCTTGAAGGTCAATCCTCCGGCAGCCTGCGTGCGCCAATTGAACCCGGGCTCTATGAGGTTCGCCTACAACTTGAAAACGGTGGCAGGGTCCTCGCGCGCACGCCGGTGGAAGTGGCCGAAGGAGAGGTGACGCTGAGCGGCCCTGAGCGAGTCCGGGCAGGCGGTGATGTCGCCGTTTCCTGGACCGGCACCATCCACCCGCGTGACTATATCACAATCGTTCCTGCGGGAACCGCAGACGGGGAATATGCCGCCTATACGCGTGTTGGCGAGGCCTCTCAGGGCGGCATGAAGGCCCCGGAAGAGCCCGGCACCTATGAGATCCGCTATCAGCTGGAACGTGGCAACCGGGTCATGGCGCGACATGCGCTTGAGGTTCTGGCGGAAAATGCGCCGCTTGACGACGGTGCCGGCCTGCAAGCCCCTGCCAGCGGAAAGCCGGGCGAGACGATTACTGTCAGCTGGAGCGGCGGCAGTGACAGTGCAGATCAACGCGTGGCGCTTGCCCGCGCCGATCAGGCCGATTTCAGCTGGATCAGTGCCGAAACGGCCACCGGTCGGACAAGTGCGCAGATCACCTTGCCGGATGCACCGGGGCGCTATGAACTGCGCTTCCTCGACGTGGTAGGACAGGCTGTGCTGGGGCGGACCATCATCGAGGTCGCACCTTGAGGCAGACGTGTATCATGACAAAACACCTTTTCGCGGCGCTGGCCGTTGCGGCCCTGGTCTCGCCCGCCATGGCGCAGAACACCACCGGCACCATCATCGGTACATTGGACGGCGCATCAGCAAGCTGGACCTTCTCTGCCGCGCAATCGGATTTCTTCTGGGATACCAATTACGCCAGCATCTCTTTGATGGGCTGGCCAGAGGCGGCGCCGGAGGGGTTCGCCATGATCAGTATCGGGTTCGGGCTGCAGCAAGGCAGTCCCGAGAACCCGGAAGCCCTTTTGATGCCGCGCGGCGATGGACCCGCCCTATTCGGCCGGGACATCGAAATCACGCTGACAGAGGCCGGGATCGAGGGCGAGGCGCTTCGCCTCTCGGGCAGCCTGTCCGGGGTTCTGGGCCAAACCACCAATCAGGGCGCGAGCGTTGACATGTCCGCGCCGCGCCAGATCAACCTGACATTCGACGGCATCATCGCTGCCCTGTGAATTGCCACACTTGAAGGGGTATCCCTATGAAGAAAAGAACGCTCGCAGCCCTGCTGGTGCTGATTGCCGGGCCCGTTCTGGCGCAGGATTTTGAACCCATAGGTGAGATCCGCGCCAGTTTTCGGGGCGAGGAACTGGTGTTCCAGACGCAGGCCGTCGAAATGGGCGGCGAGACCATGTCGAGCGCCACGGTCGGTGTTCTGGGCGGCTCGCCCGGCATGCCGCTGGTCAATGTGCTGCAAATCACCGGCGCCGTGATTGTGGATGGTCGCGAGGCAGGCACGCTGCACCTGACCCAGAATTTCGACGAACATCCCCAGGACGGCACTTCGGCGGTCATCTGGCAGAGCGCCTCTGTCAGCTATTTTCCCAATCGCACCTCCCCGCCCATGTGGGAGATGAGTCCGGATCAGCGTAGCAATGTCAGCTATGAGGTCGACAGCTATTACTTTGATGGCGAGACCGGCACTATCGCTGCCCGCTTCAGGGGAGAGGTTTGCCGTGTGGACAATCTGGGCGATGAGGCCGATCCGGCAGATTGCCATGAAATCAGCGGCAGTTTTGAAACCCTCCTCCACAGGGAACAGGGCTGATGCGTTGCGCCGCTCTCGCGGCCCTGATCGGCGCGACGCTACTTGCCGGACCGCTGAAGGCGGAAGTCATCGAGCTTTTCCCCAGCGAATGCGATGCATCGCCCGCGCTTGAGGATCTCGTCGGCCACTACCGCCTGTCCGTCTTTCCCGGAACGCTCACTGATGGTGTGCGATCTGTTGCGGCATCGCATCAATCATCTCATCCCGTCAGTTTCGTTCTGATGGGTGAGGATCTCATATTACAGGACGCCACGGGCGGCCCTGCGGTGAACTTCCGCTATGTCAGCCCGGACGAGCCAGACTGGCGCGGCGATGACGGCGAGGTAAGCACCCAGGAACTGGCCGAAATCGCCGGTTGCGATGTGAATCGTCTGCCGCGGCTGATCGGATTGGGGACCACCATGGCCGATGGCGGGCAGATCAGCTTCACCTACCGGCTGATGGTCTGGAACATGACCCCCGAGCGTGCCGCTCTGATCGGCGGCATGGAATGGAGCGGCGGCGGCGTGACTGTCACGCGCCGCGTCATGATGGAGGCACAGTAGATGGCCGACATCAACAGACGAGGCTTTGCCGCAGGTCTCGCTGGGCTCACATTCTTGCCCCAGCTGGTATTGGCCGATACGTCCGAAGTCATTGGCATGCCCGGTGACGAAGTGACCGGCACCATGGACCTGCTCCGCGCAGGCGAAGCGCCCTTGAGACTGGTCACCTATGCGCGAACCATTGCCGCCCGGCCCGCTCCCGAGAATAGTGATCAGACGGCTGCTGCCCTGCTCGACAGCATGGCCGGGCGCGTGATCCACAGCGCGAGCTGGACATCCCCCGATACAAGAGGCGCCACGCCGGTTGCCTTCTACGTCAGCATCGAGGCGCTGGAAAATCCGGACCCGCGGACGCGCTCCGCGCGTGTCAGTCTCGAATTCCAGATCGACCCGGCAACGCTGACCCCGTTGGAGCGGAACCGTAGCCTCAGATTTCGGCAGGCAGGTCAGGGTCGCGACGGCGAGATTGTCAGCAGCACGGTCGATGTGTCGCTGGATGTCGTCGTCCCGGGTGAACACCCGAATGCCTTATCACTGGAAGGCAGCTTTGTGGCCACCATGGACGATGGAACCGTGATTGACGGAAACCTCAGTATAGCCGACATGCGCGGGTCCCGTCCGGTCGCCGAAGTCCTCGAAGAGGCTCAGTAGCTTCTCAGATTTCCTGGATTTCCGTAGTGCCATGCACGATAGCTTCCCAAGTCGAATCCATGGAGTTAATGGTCTCTCATGACCGACGCGGGCTGGACTTTCGTGGCCGTGGTCGCACGCGCGCGAGGCAGGGATGCCTGCAATATGCGGAACACTGCCCGCGCATCATGGACAGGATCGGCCGTACCGATCAGGGCCGCTGATCATGCGGGACCGCTCGGCGCCCTTCCGCCGCGAACGCCTCTTTTCCCTTTCCGGCCCACAGTTCCCGCGCCCGCTCTCCGTCCTCGCTGTTGAGCTTATCGGCGATCCAGATCATAGCCCCGTAGATCATGGCGCGGTCATCGCCGGTCAGGTCCACAATGCCCGCCTTGACGACGAGTCCGCCGAGTTCGATCAGGTGCTTTGTGCGCTTGCGGCGTTCGATCTGCCACGCCCTCATGTCATTGCGCGCCTGTGCCGCCTGATGCCGGTTGCGCGCCGCCCGGTTGCGTTTGAACGCCGCCGTTATCGCGGTCAGCCGCCGGTGCAGATCGCCGCGACTTCCCTTGAAAGAATGCAGCGCCGCGTTTCGCCCATGCGTCCCTTTTTCCGGCATCGGTGGTTTCCGCCAGCACGACCAGCGCACCCGCCAGTTCGTCGGCGGTGAGTGCATCGGCTCCGGTGGCGATGACCAGTTCGCCGAGTTCCTTCACCTTTCGCTCCTTGAGGTCTCTGGCCTTGTCCTCAAGCGCCTTGAGTTCCGCATCGTAGTCGCGTGGTTTGCGCATCTGTGCCTCCATCGTTCCTGCAAGCTGTTGATGCAGCGATGATAGTTGCGCAGGCAGCACGCAGTAATGTTGCCGGGACGGTCTGGCACGGCCCGGTCCTTTCCGAGATTTTTATCAAGGAGGGCGCGCTTATACGTCGTTCCGACGTG
>JAAZLP010000048.1 GCA_012799265.1 Phyllobacteriaceae bacterium
CGGATATTGCGGGCTTTGGCGGCCTTGGTGTCGATATTGTCATAGCCGACGCCAAAGCTGGCGATGATCTCGAGATTGGGCAGCGCATCCATGAGGTCGGCCTGCACGCCCGAGCCGGCATGCGCGCGGATGCGGGAGCCGTTTTCGGCAAGCCAGGCCTTCTTGTCTTCGACCTCGTGCAGCTTGTGCACAGTGTAGCGCTCGGCCAGGGCCTTTTCGCAGGACGCCAGAAGCGGATGGGTCTGGAGGATTTCGATGGTCATGACGCTCCCTCTTCGCACGGCGAAGCTTAAGCACTTGATCCTGCAGCACAAGGGCGAAATCGCTCAAAGCCGTTCGGCGGGGTGGGTGGACGGCGGCAACCAAACGTGTAGCAATGGAGAGGCGATGGGAAAGCCGTAACGCATAAAGCGGAGCAGTATGGGCGACACAACGCCGTTTGACGAAATGTACAACCCGGACGGGTCCGTCCGCGAACCTTACCGCGCCCTGAGCGAATGGCTGGCAGAACAGCCGGAAAAGGCTCTGACGCTGATGCAGTCCGACGCGGAGGCGATCTTCCGCAAGCTGGGCATCACCTTCGCCGTCTATGGCTCGGAAGAAGGCACCGAAAAGCTCATCCCCTTCGATGTGATCCCGCGGATCATTGCCGCCAATGAATGGCGCAAGCTCTCGAAAGGGATCGAGCAGCGGGTCAAGGCGCTCAACGCTTTCCTCTATGACATCTATCACCGCCAGGAGATCCTCAAGGCCGGGCGGGTGCCGGAAAAGCTGATCCTCAACAACGCGGCCTTTTGCCCGCAGATGATGGGGCTGGAGCCGGCCAAGGGCGTCTATGCCCATATCATCGGCGTCGATATCGTCCGCGTCGGGGCGGACGAATTCTACGTGCTGGAAGACAATCTGCGCACGCCGTCCGGGGTCAGCTACATGCTGGAAGACCGCGAGGCGATGATGCTGCTGGCGCCGGACCTCTTCCAGCGCACGAAGGTTGCGCCGGTCGAAGCCTATCCGGAAAACCTCAGGCGGACCCTCGAAAGCGTGGCACCGGCCAATAGCAGGGGCACTCCGGTGATCGCGGTGCTGACGCCGGGCATCTACAATTCAGCCTATTTCGAGCATTCGTTCCTTGCCGACCAGATGGGCGCCCAACTCTGCGAAGGGCACGACCTCTTCGTCGATGGCGGCAAGGTCTATATGCGCACGACCACAGGGCCGGAGCGGGTCGACGTCATCTATCGCCGGATTGACGATGACTATCTCGACCCCCTCACCTTCCGGCCTGATTCCATGTTGGGCGTGCCGGGCATCTTTGACGCCTATCGCGCGGGGAATGTCACGCTGGTCAATGCGCCGGGAACGGGCATCGCCGACGACAAGGCGGTCTATACCTATGTGCCTGAGATCGTTGAGTTTTATCTCGGCGAGAAGGCGCTGCTGCAGAATGTGCCGACCTATAACTGCACCGATCGCGACCAGCGCGAATGGGTGCTGGAGAACATCCATGACCTTGTGGTCAAGGAAGTGCATGGCTCGGGCGGCTACGGCATGATGGTGGGCCCGACGGCGACCGAGGAACAGCACGAAGAGTTCAAGAAGAAGATCATCGCGCGGCCGGACAATTACATCGTCCAGCCAACGCTCAACCTTTCCACCTGCCCAACCCACATCAAGGGTCAGCTGGCGCCGCGTCATGTCGATCTCCGGCCCTATGTGCTGGTTGGCGACGAGGTGCGGATCACGCCGGGCGGGCTCACCCGCGTGGCGCTCAAGGAAGGATCGCTGGTCGTCAATTCGTCCCAGGGCGGCGGGACGAAGGATACTTGGGTGCTGGAAGATTGATGATGGGCACCATGGTCTTGAAGAATACCCCCTCCCTACCTCTGCTACGGCCGTTCCGGCCTAGCGACGGTACCAGCCAATCGAGCGTAGCTCTCATGGCCTCTGCCACTAAAATCGCTTCACCGAAGCGATTTTGCCTTCGGCCGTGGCAGAGCCCCTCAAGGGGGAGGGTGAAGGAAGACGCTCACTCGACACCCGCAGCTTGGGAGGGGGGAAGCTCCCTTTTGGCAGCATGAGAATGTTGGGACGGACTGCCGCAAATCTCTTCTGGCTTTCCCGCTATGTGGAGCGGGCCGAGAACATGGCCCGGCTCTTTGATGTGGGCTATCGCATGAGCCTGACCAGCCGCCGCGAAGGCGGGGCTGCCGAGCACCTGATCTCGATGATGCAGGCTGCAGAAGTCGACGAGGCCTTTGCCGAAAAGCATAAGGTGGCTGACATTGAAACTGTGGCTCACTTCATGCTGTTCGATCAGGAGAACCCGTCTTCGGTCTATTCCTGCCTCGAGGCGGCGCGGACCAATGCGCGTTCGGTGCGCACGGCAATCACCACCGATATGTGGGAGAGCCTCAACGAGGCCTGGCTCGAATATTCGCAGATCAAGCCAAGGGATGTGCGCGGGGCAAAGCTTCTGGGCCTATTGCAATGGGTCAAGCAGCGTAGCCACGAGTTCCGCGGCGCCCTGCTGGGTACGATCCTCCGCGATGACGGGTTCTCGTTCCTGCAGGCGGGCAATTTCGTCGAGCGGGCGGACAATACGGCGCGTATTCTCGACATGAAATATTATGTCCTGCTGCCGCGCACGAGCCTTGTCGGCGGGGATATCGACATCCAGCAATGGACGCTGATCCTGCGGGCCGCGTCGGCCAACCGGGCCTATCGGCACGTCTATCACGACCGCTACCGGGCCGATAATATCGCCGACTTCCTGATCCTGCGGCCGGAAATGCCGCGGTCGCTGGTCCATTGCGCGCGCAACATGCAGCAGAACCTCGAAAGCCTGACGCGCATGTATGGCCGTACGGACAGCTGTCACAGTGTGGTGGATGATCTGGTGAGCATGGTCGAGAACACGGACATGGACCAGATTTTTGCCCATGGCCTGCATGAATTCCTGACCGAGTTCATCACCCGCAATAACCGCGTCACGGACGCCCTGTCGGAAAGCTACAACTTCTACTGATGCGTATCGCGATCGACCACAGGCTGACGCTTATTCCGCCACCCGGCACCGGGATGCTGGTGCTGCAGGTCCTGCTGACGCCGCGCAGCGGACCGGGCCAAACCATCAACAACTGGATGGTGGAGATGGTCGGCATGGACAATGCCGCACGGTTCACCGATGCCTTCGCCAATGACATGCTGCTGGTCAATATCCCCAAGCCCGAAGGGGAAATCGCCCTGCATGTCACGGGACTTGTCGAGACCAAGGACCTCTCCGGCGTGCTCGGCCGCGTGCCGGGAGAACCGGTGCCCGCGCTCTACAAGCGCCAGACCGAGAAGGCGAAAGCGCCCGAAGGCATAGCGGAGCGGTTTGAGGGTAGCGCGGATAGCCGACTATCCATTCTCCACGGGCTTATGGGCGCCATAGGCGAGCACTTTGGCGTCACAGTCGAAACACCCGAGCAGAGCCAGATGCTTGCCGACGGATCCAGCGCGCAGAGCCAAGGTGGTGCGCGAGCAGATGTTGATGCCGCGGGGCTGGCCCATGGCTTTGTCGGCGCTTGCCGGGCGCTCGACATTCCCGCGCGGGTGGTGACGGGCTATCTGCTGGATGCGCCGGAAGGTGTCTCACCCTTCCACGTCTGGGCCGAAGCCTATGATGAAGGTCTGGGCTGGATCGGCTTTGACCCCAGCATCCAGCTCTGTCCGACGGATCGCCATCTGCGGCTGGCGGCAGGCCTCGATCTCGGCGACGCGCAGCCGCTGAAAATGGTGCCGGTTGCAGAAGTCCGACACGACCAGATCGGTGTTACGGCAGGTTGAACCTGCTCGCAGGCCTTATTGCGGGGGCTTGGCCTGAGGCTTGCTGGATTGCTTGGTGACGAGCAACTGGTTGAGCCGCATGCGATCGGCGTCCACCACTTCGAACACATAGCCACCGGCCTCGATGCGGTCACCCTTGCGGGCGGCGCGGCGCAGGCGATGCACCATGAAGCCGCCGATCGTTTCGTAGGCGCCTTCGCTTTCGAGATGCTTGATCCCGAGTGCCTGGGTGACCTCGACCATCGGCGTTACGCCGTCGATGAGATAGCTATTGTCTTCGCGCCGGAGGATGGGCCGCTCCTCGAAGGGATTGACCAAGCCATGCACCAGCGCGGCCATCAGATCCTTGAAGGTGACGATGCCGACGACATAGGCATATTCGCTGACCACGAGGGCAAAGCCGGTCCCCTGGGCCTGAAACTCGGCCATCACTTCCCAGACATTGAGAGAATCGGGAACCGAGAGCACATCGCGACGGGTTTCGCGGAAATCGATCGAGCGTGAGCTTTCGAAGGCGGCTGCAAGCGCATCTTCGGCGCGGACAAAGCCGATGACATTATCGAGCCCGCCATCGCAGAGCGGATAGCGAGAGAAGGGATATTGCTGGACCTTCTGGCGCTGGATTTCCGCCGTGTCGCGCACGTCGAGAAAAACCACATCATCGCGGACAGTCATCACTGAGGTGACACTGCGCAATTCGAGCGCCAGCACGTTCTTGATCAGCTGATGCTCGTTTTTCATCAGCGCCCCGGAGGCTTCGCCGCCGGCGAGGATCATGCGGAAATCCTCGGTGGTCACCTCATCATTGCGATCGGGCTTGATGCGCAGAAGCGCGATCAGCCAGTCTGACAGGGTGCTGAAAACCGATACCAGCGGCCTGAGCACACGGACCTGGACTTCCAGAAACCCGCCGACGAAGAGCGCCACCCGCTCCGGCATCATCATGGCGATGCGCCTTGGCGTGAGATCGGCCAGAAGGATGAAAAGCGCCGTCACAAGGACAAAGGAGACCACGCCGCCGGCAGCTTCAGCCGTTTCAATCGGCATGAAACGCTTGAGGAAGGATGCGAAGTGCGGCGTCAGGAATTCGGATCCGACGATGCCGGCGAGGATCGAGACTGCATTTGTGGTAATCTGGAGGGCCGTGATGACCCTTCCCGCCTTGGCGCGCAGTTTGATGAAGCGCAGGGCGCGGATGTCGCCCTGTTCTGCCAGGGCGCGGATGCGGATTTCACGCGCTGCCGCGAAAGCGATTTCGGCAAGGGCGATCAGGACGCCGATGGCGATGAGGACGGCGAGGAGCAGAAATCCGAGGAGCAGGTTCATGCCGTATTACTACTCGCAAACGGACCGCCGACCTAGAGGGAGAGTATGTAGAGCCAACCGGTGATCGTCACCGCGGAGAAGACGGTGGCGATGAGGATGGTGTTGGCGGCAACGCTGACGCCGCGGTCGTAATAGGTCGCGAAGACATAGATGTTGATGCCAGCCGGCATGGCGGAAAGCAGGATGCCGTAGCGGGCGATTTCCATGGGCACATGCAGCACCCAGATCATCAGCACATAGGCGATGGCGGGGTGGAGGATGAGCTTGATGAAGGAGGCGACAAGCGCCTGCTTCCAGTTGTCGCTGAGCTTGAATTCGGTCAGCGCGCCGCCAATGCCGAAAAGGGCGACGGGCACAACGGCCTGCGCCATCATCTGGAAGAAGGCAGCGGCGGGCTCGATCAATTGCAGATTGAGGAAGGTGCCGATGATGCCGGCGGCAATGCCCCAGATCAGCGGATTGGAAACAACGCGGCGGACAGCGACCACCAGTGTTTTGCCCAGAGGCTGGCCATCGCGTCGGGTCAATTCCATGGTGACCATGCCGACGGTGAGGAGGATCGCGCCATGAACGCCGATGATCGAGAGCGTAACCGGCAGGGCCGCTTCGCCATAGGCTCGGGTCATGATCGGGAGGCCAACCAGCACGGTATTGGTGAAGGTGCCGGCAAAACCGACGGACACCGCCTGCCCCGGCCGATCGCCGAAGAATTTTCGGGCGATGACGATGCCGATGGCAAAGCAGATGATGGCGCCGAGATAGAAGGGGCCGATGATGGAGAGGGCGAAGGCCGCGCGGAAATCGCTGGTGAGGATGGAATAGAACAGCAAGCACGGGGTGGCGAAATTGTTCACGAAGGCGATGAGCGCCTTCACCCCTTCGGCCGGGAAGAGTTTGAAATGCACCGCGCCGTAGCCAAAGCAGATGAGCGCGAAGATCGGCGCGATGACGGCAAGGATAGCGAGCATGCGGCCGAAGAATCCTGACGCGGAGGGAGAGGCTCAGCCCTAAACCCCGCCCCTGCTGCGGTCAACTCTCGCCTTGTATGGTAGTCAAAGCGAAATTCATTCGTGACACAAACGAAATAATATCGCTATAAATCGAAACACGATGTGAACTGGACGGCGCAGCATGCTGGATGTCTTCGTAATCGGTGGCGGGATCAACGGCGCGAGCGTGGCGCGCGACGCGGTGGGGCGCGGCTACAGCGTGGCGCTGGCGGAGATGAACGACCTCGCCTCGGGCACCAGCTCGGCGGCGACCAAGCTGATCCATGGCGGCTTGCGCTATCTCGAACATTACGAATTCCGGCTGGTGTCGGAGGCGCTGGCGGAGCGCGAAGTGCTCTGGGCTGCCGCGCCGCATATCATCTGGCCGCTGCGTTTCGTGCTGCCGCATCACAAGGGTTTGCGGCCCGCTTTCGTGCTGCGCGCGGGCCTGGCGCTTTATGACAATCTGGGCGGGCGGAAGCTGCTGCCGGCGACACGGACGCTGGACCTTGGCAGCGATCCGGCGGGCAAGCCGCTAAAGCCGGGCTATCGACTGGCGTTCGAATATTCCGACTGCTGGGTCAACGATGCCCGCTTCGTGGTGCTCAATGCGCGGGACGCTGCGGACAAGGGCGCAGCAATCCATGTGCGGACGAAGGTGGTTTCCGCGCGGCGCGAGGATGGCGGCTGGAGCATTGAGCTCGATGGCGAGGGCGGACGGCAGGTGGTGCGGGCGCGCATGCTGGTCAATGCGGCCGGGCCCTGGGTGGACGAGGTGATCCAGCAGGTCGTGGGCAAGCAGGACGCGCATAATGTGCGGCTGGTCCAAGGCAGCCATATCGTCGTCAAGAAGCTCTTCGAGCACGACAAGTGCTACTTCTTCCAGAACAAGGACGGGCGCATCTTCTTCGCCATTCCCTATGAGGATGATTTCACGCTGATCGGCACGACGGACCGCGATTTTACCGGCGATCCGAAGAATGTGGCGATCACCGAGGAAGAAACCGACTATCTGCTCGGCGCGGCAAGCGAATATTTCCGGGCCCCGGTGACACGGAACGAGATCGTCTGGTCCTATTCGGGCATTCGGCCGCTGTTTGATGATGGTGCCAGCGCAGCACAGGAAGCGACGCGCGACTATGTGCTCAAGGTCGAGGGCAGTGCTGCCGACGGCGCGCTGGTCAATGTCTTTGGCGGCAAGCTCACCACATCGCGGCGGCTGGCGGAATCGGTGATGGAGAAGATCGAAGGCGTGCTCGGCAAGAAGGGCCCGGCCTGGACCAAGACCAGCACCCTGCCCGGTGGTGATTTCGGCGTGAAGTCGTTCGATACGGAAGTGCGCAAGCTGACCGTCGCTTATCCGGGCATGGCGCCGAAACTGCTCAAGCGGTTGATGCGGCTCTATGGGACAAAGGCGAAGCTGATCCTTGGCGAGGCGAAGAGCGAAACCGATCTGGGCACCCATTTCGGCGCCGATCTTCATGCCGCCGAAGTGGATTATCTGGTTGCAGAGGAGTGGGCGCGGACGGCACAAGATGTGTTGTGGCGCCGGACCAAGCTGGGGCTGCGGGTCGGCGCGGAAGACGTGGCACGGCTCGAGGCCTTTCTGGCGGCGAAGAACTAAGGCCCCTACCCGTCCGCCCCTGAGGAAGGGGGGACGGGTTGAGACGGCGGGTCGGCGTGACATCACGCCATTTGCGAGAGATGCTCGCCCGCCTTGGTGGATTGGGTGAGGACCTGGGAGGAAAGATGAAAAACTACATCCTGGCCATTGATCAGGGCACCACCTCCAGCCGGGCCATCGTGTTCGATGGCGAGCGCAAGGTGGCGGGCGTTGGGCAGCAGGAATTCACCCAGCACTTTCCGCAGGATGGCTGGGTGGAGCATGACCCGGAGGAAATCTGGGACAGCGTGGTTTCGACCATCAAGACCGCTAGCGACAAGGCTGGGATCAGCGCTGGCGATATCGCTGCCATCGGCATCACCAATCAGCGCGAGACGGTCGTCATCTGGGACTGGGCGACGGGCAAGCCCATCCACAATGCCATCGTGTGGCAGGACCGGCGCACGGCTGCGCTCTGTGCGCAGCTCAAGGCGGATGGCCATGAAGAGATGGTTACGGCCAAGACCGGCTTGCTGCTCGACCCTTATTTTTCCGGCACCAAGGTCAAATGGATCCTCGACAATGTCGAGGGCGCGCGCGAGCGGGCGGAAAAGGGCGAGTTGGCGTTTGGCACCATCGACGCCTTCCTCATCTGGCGACTGACCGGCGGCAAGGTCCACGCGACGGACGCCACCAATGCGGCGCGGACGCTTCTTTTCGATATTGGCGCCAATAGCTGGGATGAGGAGCTCTGCGCCCTGCTCGGCGTGCCGTCTGCGATCCTGCCCGAGGTCAAGGATTGCGCCGATGATTTTGGCGTCACCGATGAAAGCCTCTTTGGTGCGGCGATCCCCATCCTTGGCGTTGCGGGCGACCAGCATGCGGCGACGATTGGTCAGGCCTGCTTTGCGCCGGGCATGGTCAAATCGACCTATGGCACGGGATGCTTTGCCGTTCTCAATACCGGCAAGGATCTGGTGCGCAGCGAGAACCGGCTGCTGACGACCATCGCCTATCGGCTCAATGGCGAGACAACCTATGCGCTCGAAGGCTCGATCTTCATCGCGGGAGCGGCGGTGCAGTGGATCCGCGACGGGCTGAAACTGGTCAAGCATGCCAGCGAGACGGGCCCCCTCGCCCGCACGGCCGACCCGAGCCAGAATGTCTATATGGTGCCGGCCTTTGTGGGCCTCGGCGCGCCATGGTGGGATGCGGATGCGCGGGGCGCGATCTATGGGCTCACCCGCAACACCGGCCCGGCAGAGATCGCCAAGGCGGCGCTGGAAGCGGTGTGCTACCAGACACGAGACCTGCTCGAAGCCATGCGCAAAGACTGGCAGGCAGAGGGCGGCGACACGGTTCTGCGCGTCGATGGCGGCATGGTAGCGTCCGACTGGACCATGCAGTTCCTCGCCGATGTGCTTGATGCGCCGGTGGATCGCCCGACAATCCTCGAAACAACGGCATTGGGCGCAGCGTGGCTGGCCGGGATGAAGGCAGGGGTCTGGCCCGGCATGGACGAATTTGCACAGAGCTGGGCGCGCGATACCCGCTTTGAGCCGCAGATGGATGAAGCGACCCGGAAGGCGAAGGTGGCCGGATGGGATGATGCGGTGCGCCGAACGCTTTCCACCAACTAGGCTTTCGGACCATTGGCTTTCGCGACCGGACCTGCCATAGGCCGGTCATGAGCGATAATGATGACGACTACATCTATGACGAAGCCAGCGGCGAATGGCTGCCGGCTTCGGAAGTGAAAGCCAAGGCCGCTGCGGCCGCAGAAGTGCGCGACGCCTCCGGCAATGTGCTGGCAGACGGCGATGCCGTGATGCTGATCAAGGACCTCAAGGTCAAGGGCGCGGGCCAGACCCTCAAGCAGGGCACCGTGATCCGTTCGATCCGGCTGACCGACAATCCGGAAGAGATCGACTGCCGCCACGACACCATCAAGGGCCTCGTGCTGCGCACCGAATTCGTGCGCAAGCGCTAGAGGTTTTGACCAGTCTCGACCTCGGGACTGGTCGTATCCTGAGGTGGCGGCTCGTTGGTGGTGGGGTTATCGCGAAGGAACGCGGTGACCTCGCTGTCGAGCGCCACCATAAAGTCGCTGATGCGCCCCCCATTGGAGCCGAAATCGTGCACCGCGCCGATGGAGGCCGAGCGCATGTCCACCTGTGCCCCACCGCGCACGGGGCGAACTCGTAACACGGCCTCTTCGCGCCATCCGGGGATGGTGACGATGCGGGCGTTGATCCGGCCTTCTTCGGAAAAATCGAGCGGCTCGGTGCGAAGACGCACATCCCAGCCATTGTTCCTGACCATGCGATCCACCAGCGCGAAAAGCTGGATGACGTCGAGCGGATAGGCGCGGGTCGTGGCATTGGGATAAAGACGCCCCTGTTCCTCGGCAGTGAGCAGGCTGGGCGGCGGCATGCGCGCGGTATCGGCATCGAAAATCAGCGGCAATTCGCTGCGGGAGACGGTCGCGATGTCGGTGACAGGCTGGTGACGTAGGGCCAGGACGCCGTACCAGGCGAAGGGCGCGAGGCAGATGATGCCGAGAAGAAAGCCGAAAATGGCCCGGCTCCAGCCCTGATCGCCGCTATACCAGAGCCGCACCAGTGCAACGAGCGCGGCGAGGACTGCCAGCGCCGCAGTGGCGGCAGCAAAGAGCGCCACGATCTGGAAGGCCGCCGCATCCATCAGGCGTTCGCGGTGCATGAGAACGGGAATGACGACCAGGGGCACGGCAAGGCTGCCGAACCGTCGTGCCCAGATGGCCCATTTCGACGTTCTGATCTTTATCCGCACGGAGGCCGCATTCCCTCAAATCCGGCGCAGAATAGGGCCAAGGTCTTTCGCTTGTTTGAATAAAACGCGAGGGGCGACAAAATGTTCTTTGCCGATCTAGGGATAAAGGCGCTCGCTGGTCCACGGCGCGTCAATGCTGGCGCGGGTAAAACGGACCCGGTCGTGGAGGCGAAACTCGCCATCCTTCCAGAATTCGATGGCAAGCGGGACGATGCGGAAGCCGGACCAGTGGGCCGGACGCGGCATGTCGCCATCGCCGATCATTTTTGTCAGTGCTTCTACTTCGTCCAGCATGTGCTGGCGACTGGCGAGCGGGCGCGACTGCTTTGAGGTGGCAGAGGCAATGCGGCTGCCCTTGGCGCGGGAGGCGAAATATTCGTCGGCTTCCTCGGGGCTGACCACCTCGACCGGGCCGCGCATGCGGATCTGGCGGCGGAGGCTCTTCCAATGCATGACCATGGCCGCCTGCGGATTGGCCGTCAGCTGCTGGCCCTTCTGGCTCTCGAAATTGGTGAAGAAGCAGAAGCCCCGTGCATCGCGGCGATTGAGCAGCACCATGCGCACGTCCGGCAGGCCGGTTTCGTCCGCCGTGGCGAGCGCCATGGCATGCGGATCGTTGGGCTCGGCCTCCTGGGCCAGCGCATACCACTCCTCGAACAGCGCAAAGGGATCGAGGCCGCTACGGTCGCTGTCGTCGAAAAGCCGGGTGGTGAGCGTCTGCTGCATATCGAATTATTCCGCAACGGAGGGGTCGACAACTGGACAATGCCGGGGGGCGTCGCCATATAGGACTCAAAGTTTGAGGCAAGCAATTCCTTACCTGTAGATTGGACCCCATGCGCGATCCTTACACCATTCTCGGGGTGTCGCGGTCCGCAAGCGAGAAGGACATCAAGTCCGCCTACCGCAAGCTGGCCAAGAAGTACCACCCCGACCAGAACCCTGACGACCCGTCGGCGCACGGCAAATTTGCCGAAGCGACGCATGCCTATGACCTGCTGAACGACGCGACAAAGCGCGCGCAGTTTGACCGCGGCGAAATCGACGCCGAAGGCAATCCGCGCTTTGCCGGCTTCGGCGGCGGGGCTGGGCGTGCCGGCGCGCGCGGTGGCGCCGGCGCAGGCAATTTCTCGGCTGAGGACATTCTCAAGGAATTCATGAGCGGCTTTGGCGGCCAGCCGCGCGGTGGCGCACGTGCTGGTGCCGGTGGCGCCCAGTGGGATCCGTTCACCGGCGCGGCAAGCGGCGGCGCGGGCGCCGGCATGGGCAAGGGCGATGACGTCGTCGTCAATGTCGCGGTGTCGCTCGAGGACGCACACAAAGCGGCTTCGGTGCCGGTGCGCATGCCCAATGGCAAGGTACTGTCGGTCAAGCTCCCTGAAAAGGTGGAAGAAGGCCAGCAGATCCGGCTCAAGGGCCAGGGTTCTCCCAGCCCCTTTGGTGAGCCGGGCGATGCGCTGGTGACGGTCAAGTTCGAGAAGTCCAAGACCTTCCGTCGTGACGGCAAGGATGTCCGGACCGATGTCGCCGTGACGCTTTATGAAGCCGTTTTGGGCGCGAAGGTGCGCGTGCCGACGCTGGATGGACCGGTCGAGCTCAACCTGCCGCCGGGTGTCGATACGTCCAAGGCGCTGCGCCTCAAGGGCAAGGGCCTTTATGGCGATGGCGATCTCTATGTGAATGTGCGCGTCGTGCTGCCCCCGGGCGGCGACGCTGACCTTGAAGCGCTGGCGCGCTTCATGCGCGACCAGAAGCCCTATAGCGTTCGCGACTGACGCGCCTGCCCGCCAGAACCATCAGCGTTTGTGCTGATCTGGCGGGTTGCCGCTGCTAGCTTCTGGGCGCGGCAGCGCGGCGGAGGCGATCATTGATGGCTTCGCCGAGGCCGGTTTCGGGGATCGGCGCGACCGCAATCATGCCAGCGCCGGTCGCATCCAGTTCATGCAACATTGAAAAAAGATTGCGCGCCGCTTCGTGGAGATCGCCCGACAGCGAGAGGTTGAGCATCGTGCCATCGAACGCCTGTTCCTGACCGAAAGCCAGAAAGGCTTCGCCGGGACGTGGCGTCGTATCGAGGCGCATATGGGCGTTTGGCGCGTAGTGGCTGAGCAGCATGCCGGGCGCGGAGATGGCAGCGCCTTCTTCGGCTTGGACGACCGGGCGCCCGATAACCTCTTCGATGGTCTCACGGGCCAGCGCGCCGGCGCGGAGCTGGATCACGATTTCGCCGTCGACAGCGATAATGGTGGATTCAACGCCGGCCTTGCAGGGACCGCCATCGAGCACGGGCACCTTGCCGGCAAAGCCGCGGCGGACCTGCTCGGCGGTGGTGGGCGAAAGCTTGCCGGATGGATTGGCCGACGGCGCCGCCAGCGGACGGTCGGCAGCACGCAGCAGGCCCAGGGCGACCGGATGGTCGGGGACGCGCAGGGCGATGGTCTCGAGACCGGCCGTCGCGATGTCGGCAAGGCCATGGCCGGGCTTGAGCGGCACGACAAGGCTGAGCGGGCCGGGCCAGAAGGTTTCGGCGAGCTGGCGGGCAAGCAGCGAGAAGGTGCCATAACGCTCGGCCATTTCGAGATCGGCGCAATGGACGATGAGCGGATTGAAGCGCGGGCGGCCCTTGGTCTCGTAAATTGAGAGCACGGCATCGGCATTGGTGGCATCGGCGCCGAGACCATAGACCGTCTCGGTGGGGAAGGCATGCAGCAGCCCTTCGCGCAGACGCGCGGCGGCTTCGTCGATGGCCCTGGTGTCGAGATTGGTCATGGAGGGGTGTTTGACAACAGCGCCTGCCCGCGTCAAGACAAAGGCCAGCGCCCCGTGGTCGGAGAACGGTTGTGACGACGCTCCTGGTGAGCCAGCCTAATTTTGCGGATCACCGTACCCCCAAGGGACATTCCGAGCGCGCCGACCGGATCGTGGCTGTCAATGAGGCGCTTTCCGGGCGCGAATTTGCCGGCTTGGTGCGGCGGGACGCGCCTTATGGCGACCTGATGCTGGCCGAACTGGTGCATGACCGGCACTATCTGCAAATCCTGCGCGATGCGCGACCGGCCGAAGGCATAAGGCAGATTGATGCTGACACCTTCATTTCCGAGGGCTCGATGGATGCGGTCGCCGTTGGCCTCGGTGGTGCGCTGGCGGCGCTCGATGCCGTGGTCATGGGCGAGGTCAGCAATGCCTTCTGCGCCATCAGGCCGCCCGGGCATCATGCGGAAATCGCGAAACCCATGGGCTTTTGCCTCATCAATACGGTGGCCATCGTCGCGCGGGAAGCGCAGCGGAAATATGGTGCGGACCGGGTAGCGATCGTGGATTTCGACGTCCATCACGGCAATGGGACGCAGGACATTTTTGCTGACGATCCCAGCGTCTTCTATGCTTCGAGCCACCAGATGCCGCTTTATCCTGGCACCGGCAGTCCGAGCGAAACGGGCGTGGGCAATATCGTCAATGTGGGGCTTCCGGCTCATTCGGGCGGTGCTGCCATGCGCGAGGCCTATGAGAGCAAGATACTGCCGGCGCTGGAGCGTTTTGCCCCGGACATCCTGCTGCTTTCAGCCGGGTTCGATGCGCATTATCGCGACCCGCTGGCGCAGCTCGAATGGGTGGACGAGGATTTTGCCTGGCTCACGGGGAAGTTTATGGATGTTGCGGCCAAGTGCTGCGGCAACCGGATTGTGTCGCTGCTCGAAGGTGGCTATGACCTCAAGGGCCTGGCCAGCGGCGTGCAACACCATGTGTCGACGCTGATGAACGGCAGATAATCGAAAGCTGAACGGAGCGGCGACAATGAGTGAAACGCATGACGATGTGAAATCGCTGAGCTTCGAAGCTGCCCTCGAACAGCTCGAGCAGATCGTGCAGAAGCTCGAAAGCGGTCGCGCACCGCTCGCGGAATCCATCGCCATCTATGAGCGCGGCGAAGCGCTGAAGGCGCATTGCGAAATGCTGCTCAAGACGGCCGAAGCGCGGATCGAGAAGATTACGCTGTCGCGCGACGGCAAGGCCGTGGGCACCGAGCCGCTCGACGCCAACTGAGCTGCGACCACTCCCCTCATTCCGCCGGTTGACGCTGACCTCTATGAAGGCGCGAGACCGCTTTTCAGGATATGGCGATGACGAACAAAGCACTCCGCAATTTCCGCATCGTGCTGTGGGTACTGGTAGCCGTCGCTGCCATCGGCGCGACGCTGCTCTATGTCTATCGTCCGCCGCAGCGGCCGCTTGGTGTCACGGGGCAGGAATTCGCGTTGACCTCCACCAAGGGTGGACGGTTCACGCAGGATGACCTCCGCGGCAAGCCGAGCCTTGTCTTCTTTGGCTATACGTTCTGCCCCGATGTCTGCCCGACAACGCTGGCCGAAACCACGGCATGGCGCGCCCAGGCGGGCCTCACCGAAGACGATCTGCGCATCATTTTCGTCACTGTCGACCCCGAGCGCGATACGCCCGAAATGGTCAAGGCCTATGTCGAAGGCTTTGACGAGAGCGTCATTGGTCTCGTTGGCAACCAGGCAGAAACCGACCAGGCCAAGGCCGCGTTCGGCGTCTTTTCCGAGAAGGCTGGCGATGTCGAAAGCGACTTCTACCTCGTGAACCACACGGCGCTTACCTTCCTCATCAAGGAAGACGGCAGCTTCCAGGGCACGATTTCCTATGAAGAAGCATCGGAAACCGCCGTCGCCAAGATCGAGCGGCTGGTCAAGGGATGAGCCGCATCCGGCTTGACCTGGCGCTC
>JAAZLP010000049.1 GCA_012799265.1 Phyllobacteriaceae bacterium
CGACGTCCGGCGCCCTCAGTCACTACCGACGCGGGGGCATCGATCTGCATCTGGCGATGTACCTCATCCTCTCGGGCATTCTGGGCGCCTTCGGCGGCGTCGCGGCCTTTTCGCTGCTGCGAGATGCCGGCCAGCTCGACGTCGTCATCTCCGTCGGCTTCCTCGTTCTGCTCGGCTTTGTCGGCGTGCTGATGCTGCAGGAATCGGTGCGCGCCATTCTCAAGCAGCGCCAGGGCATTGTGGTGCGCGAGCGCCTGCCCAACCAGCATAGCTGGATGCATGGCCTGCCGCTGCGCGTGCGCTTCAAGAAGAGCCGGCTCTATATCAGCGTGCTGCCCGTGCTCGCCATCGGCCTCTTCATCGGCTTTGTCGGCTCGCTGCTCGGCATTGGTGGCGGCTTCATCATGGTCCCGGCGCTCGTCTATCTCCTGCGCGTCCCTGGCAATGTCGTCATCGGCACCTCGCTGGCACAGGTCGTCGCCATGATGGCCGCGACCACCATCCTCCATGCCGTCCAGAGCCAGAGCGTCGATATTCTCCTCGCCTTCTGCCTCATGGTGGGCGGCGTGGCCGGTGCCCAATTCGGCGCTGCCGCTGGCAAGCATCTACGCGGTGAACAGTTGCGTGGCCTGCTGGCGCTGCTGGTGTTGGCCGTCGCCATCCGCTTCGGGCTCTCGCTGGTGCTGACGCCGGGCGACGTCTACTCCATGGCCGTGACGAGTGCCGTGCGATGATCAGGCTCCTTGTCCTCTTCGTCGCCCTCATCGCCACCGCCCTCCCCGTTCAGGCCGAGCGTCTGATCTCCGGCATTTCCAACGACACGGTGCAGATCACGTCGAACTTCGACGGCGAGCGCATGACCTTTTACGGCACCATCGCGCCCGAAGCCGGCGCCGAGCAGCGCTATGTCGAAGGCCCCTATCAGGTGGTGATTGTCGTCCTCGGCCCGACCCAGGACCGCGTTGCGCGGCGCAAGACGCACAATCTGGGCATCTGGCTCAATACCGAGGAAGTCGCCTTCAAGCGCTTCCCCAGTTACTTCCATGTGCTCTCCAGCAAGCGCCTGCTCGAAATTACCGACATCGCGACGCTCAACGAGAATTATATCCTGCCGGAAGCCCACGCCATGGTGCCCAATCCTGCCGGGTTTATGCGCACGCTCAATTTTGGCCGCGAGCTCATCCGCCTGATGTCCGAGGAAGGCCTCTTCGGCGTCCAGGAAACCGGCGTCCAGTTCATGTCCGACAGCTTCTATTCCGCCCAGCTGATCCTGCCCAGCAACGCCCCGCCCGGCCCCTATGTGGCGCAGACCTATGTCTTCAAGGATGGTCAGATCGTTGCCCGGCGCTCGGACGGCTTTGCCGTGCGCAAGATGGGTTTCGAACGCTTCCTTGCCCAATCGGCCACGCAGTATCCGCTGCTCTATGGCATCGCCTGCGTGATCCTGGCGCTCTTTACCGGCTGGCTCGGCGGCGTTCTGTTCAGGCGCTAGTTCCTGGTCGCCTTTCCGAACCGCAAAACCGGTTCCCACTTTTGCTGGAAAGGCTTAGCCCCCGACCAGCCGCCGCACCGGCACTGGATAGGCCCGCTCGCGCCCGAGCATGGTCACCTCCAGCGCCGGCATGTGGAAGAGCCCGATAAAGGCCGACGACAGAATATTGATATTGCCCGTCGAGCAGCCATAGGCCGGCAGGATCATCAGCCGGTTGTCATGCACAAAGCACGGCTTTCGCGTCGTCCGCCCATCCATGGCGATCCGCGCCGCTGGATGAAGATGGCCTGCAACGAGGCCCGTCCGCCCCTTCCGGGGTTCATGGGTAAAGACCAGCCCATCCATTTCCAACTCGGGCAGGCATTCCCCGCCAATCGCATGCGGCATGGGATCGTGATTGCCCGAAAGCCAGATGCAGGTGACGCTCTCGACAATCGCATCGAGCCGTGAGCGATCCATAGGCGTCAGCAGAAGGCTGGAATCCGGCCGGTGAAAGGTATCGCCCAGCGACAGCAGCGTCTTGGCCCCGGTGCGCCTTATATCCGCCTCGAGCCGGGTCAGCGTCAGCCCCGTATCATAGGGCGGCAGCATCTGCCCCCGCCGGGCAAAGCTCGCCATCTTCTCGAAATGCAGGTCCGCCACGAGCAGCGTTTCCCGCGCCCGCCAATAGAGCGCGCCGGAGGCCAAAGGCTCAAACATGTGTCCGGCAAAGCGCAAGATCGGGGTCTCGATAATCTCGGCTTTAGATAGGGGAGCGTGCTGCATTGCCCAAGAGGAAAGTCTCGACTGCTCCGATCCCTAGCAGATTCGCCTTTTGTTCCGAATAGGATCGATGGTCGCGGCTTGTCTTGATTTGCCTCCACCCGGTTATGAGGTTGTAAAGCTCTCATAACTAATGGTTTTCCACCCTGGCCTGTTGAGGAGCGCCGATTCATGAGTGGAAATTTGAGCCGCCGGCAGGTGCTGGCCTGGGGCAGCGGCACCGCCCTGGCGCTGGTCTTCGGCAAGAGCGCTTGGGCCCAGAGCGCCGTTTCCGTCGACGATTTCATCGCGCTATCTGCGCGTCTCGTCGAGCGCCAGCCCCGCGCCCTCGCGAGCC
>JAAZLP010000050.1 GCA_012799265.1 Phyllobacteriaceae bacterium
CCGAAGCCATCGGCAGGCTGCTCTACACGCAGTATGTCTATTTCTTCCAGGCAGCGGGCCTCATCCTGCTTGTCGCCATGATCGGCGCCATCGTGCTGACGCTGCGTCACCGGCCGGGGATCAAGCGTCAGAATACGGCGGCACAGCTGGCTCGCTCTGGCAGCGATCTCAAGGTCGTCAAGGTCAAGAGCGGACAGGGGCTATAGGGGGTTATCATGGGCTTGGAAATCGGGCTCGGTCACTACCTGACCGTTGCGGCAATCCTCTTCACGCTGGGCGTGTTCGGCATCTTCCTGAACCGCAGGAACGTCATCGTCATCCTGATGTCGGTGGAGTTGATGTTGCTGGCAGTGAACCTGAACCTGGTGGCATTCAGCGCGCATCTCAACGACCTGCAGGGCCAGGTCTTCGCGCTGATGATCCTGACCGTGGCTGCTGCCGAAGCGGCCATCGGTCTGGCCATCCTCGTCGTCTTCTATCGTAACCGCGGCTCCATCGCGGTTGACGATGCCAATCAGATGAAGGGCTAAGAGCACCCGCTATGATCATTCAGGCGATTGTTTTCCTGCCCCTCATCGGGGCGCTCATTGCCGGTCTCCTGGGCCGTTCGATCGGACATCGTCCGAGCGAATTCATCACCACGGGTCTGCTTATCATTGCAGCGGTCCTGAGCTGGGTGGTGTTTATTCCCATCGCCTTTGGCGACGGTCTGGTTGGCGCGTCCGGCGAAGGTCAGGCAGCGGTCCTCAAGGTCGAGGTCATGCGCTGGATCCAGGTCGGCGACATGGATCTCCGCTGGATCCTCCGCGTCGATACGCTGACCGCCATCATGCTGGTCGTGGTGAACACCGTTTCCGCGCTCGTTCACCTCTATTCCATCGGCTACATGGCCGACGATCCGCATCGTTCGCGCTTCTTTGCCTATCTCTCGCTCTTCACCTTCGCCATGCTGATGCTTGTGACGGCGGACAACTTCCTTCAGATGTTCTTCGGCTGGGAAGGCGTGGGTCTGGCGTCCTATCTGCTGATCGGCTTCTGGTACACCAAGCCTTCGGCTTCGGCTGCTGCGATGAAGGCGTTCATCGTCAACCGCGTCGGTGACTTCGGCTTCCTCCTCGGCATCTTTGGTAGCTTCCTGGTACTTGGCCAGATCGGCTTCGATGGCGCCTTTGCTGCCGTCGACGAATTCGCCACCACAGGCATGCCCGTGTTCCAGTTCCTGATCTGGGAAGTGGACGCGATGACCGTCATTTGCCTCCTGCTCTTCATGGGCGCCATGGGCAAGTCGGCGCAGTTCCTGCTCCACACCTGGCTTCCGGACGCCATGGAAGGCCCGACGCCGGTGTCGGCACTCATCCACGCCGCAACCATGGTCACCGCCGGTGTCTTCATGGTGGCGCGCCTATCGCCTCTCTTCGAGACCTCGCCCTTCGCCCTGACGGTCATCATCGTCATCGGCGCCATCACGGCCTTCTTCGCCGCGACGGTTGGTCTGGTCCAGAACGACATCAAGCGCGTGATCGCTTACTCAACCTGTTCGCAGCTCGGCTACATGTTCGTGGCACTTGGGGCAGGGGCATACTCTGCCGGTGTCTTCCACCTCTTCACCCATGCCTTCTTCAAGGCCCTGCTGTTCCTCGGCGCCGGCGCGGTCATCCACGCCATGCACCATGAGCAGGACATGCGGAACATGGGCGGCCTGCGCCACAAGATCCCGGTCACCTATGCGATGATGCTCATCGGCACCCTGGCCCTGACCGGCGTGGGTATCCCGGGCACCAACTTTGGTTTCGCCGGCTTCTTCTCCAAGGACTCGATCATCGAAAGCGCCTATGCCTTCGGTGGCAATGTCGGCACCTTCGCCTTCTGGATGCTGGTGATCGCAGCGCTGTTCACGAGCTTCTACTCGTGGCGCCTCGTGCACCTCACCTTCCACGGCTCGCCGCGCGACGCTCAGCATCATGGGGAAGGTCCACATCCGGACCCGGCGCATGCCGACCCGGAGAGTCATGACGAGCACCATGGTCACGACCATGCCCATGATCACCATCATGGCTCGGCCTATGACAATGCGCATGAAGCGCCGCTGGTCATGCAGATCCCGCTCTATGTGCTGGCTGTCGGTGCGGTACTGGCGGGTGCGGTGTTCTACGGCATGTTCTTCTATGATGTTGAACACATCGAGCACTTCTTCGCCGGGTCGATCTATGTCGACCACCAGATCATCGAAGATGCCCACCACGTCCCGACCTGGGTCAAGTGGAGCGCGACGGTGGCCATGATCCTGGGCTTTGTGTCCGCCTGGTACATGTATATCCGCCGCCCGGAAACGCCCGCCAAACTGGCTGCCGCAAACCCGGGGCTCTACAAGTTCCTGCTCAACAAGTGGTACTTCGACGAGCTCTACAACACGATCTTCGTCAAGCCAGCGCTCATCGTCGGCAACTTCGTCTGGAAGTTCTTCGATGACTGGCTGATCGACGGCAAGATTACCGAGGGCCTCGGCCGTCGCGTGCAGAATGTCACCAGCTGGGTCGTCAAGCTCCAGTCCGGCTATCTCTATCACTATGCCTTCGCCATGCTGATCGGCATCGCGGCGCTGCTCACCTGGGCCATCGCGGCCGGGGGACTGATCTGATGAATTTCGAAAATTCAATCCTCACGATCCTGACCTGGCTGCCCGTCGTCGGTGCCGCCCTCCTGTTGCTGCTGCCCAAGACGGCCATCAATGGCATCCGCTGGCTGTCGCTGGCAGTGACGCTGATCGTCTTCGTGCTGTCTCTCGCGCTATGGCAGAGCTTCGATCCGTCGAACCCGGGCTTCCAGTTCGTGGTCAACATGCCCTGGATCGGCGACAGCATCGGCTATCGCGTCGG
>JAAZLP010000051.1 GCA_012799265.1 Phyllobacteriaceae bacterium
GGCGAAGCGGACGAAGGCCACATCGTCCAGCCCCTTGAGGCCTTCCATGACATATTCGCCAATCTGGTCAGAGGTGACTTCCACATCGCCGAGGCTTTCGAGCTGGCGGACGATGCCGGAAATCATGCGCTCCACGCGCTCCGGCTCCACCGAGCGCTTGCGCAGCGCGGTATTAACCGAACGGGCCAGCTTTTCGCGGTCGAAGGGAACCTTGCGACCTGTCTTTTTCACCACCGTGAGATCGCGCAGTTGCACGCGTTCAAAGGTGGTGAAGCGGCCGCCGCAGGCATTGCACACGCGGCGGCGGCGGATAGCGCCCGAATCTTCGGTCGGGCGGCTATCCTTCACCTGGGTATCGTCATTGCCGCAATATGGGCAGCGCATGCGTTTCCCTTAGTTGGCGTAAATGGGGAAGCGCGCGGTCAGCGCCTTCACCTTTTCGCGGACTGCAGCTTCCACTGCACCATTGTTATCTTCGCCATTGGTCTTGAGACCATCAAGCACTTCGATGATCAGCTCGCCAACTTCGCGGAACTCGGCTTCGCCGAAGCCGCGGGTCGTGCCAGCCGGGGTGCCGAGACGGATACCGGAGGTGATCGCCGGCTTTTCCGGATCGAACGGCACGGCGTTCTTGTTGCAGGTGATGTAGGCGCGGCCAAGAGCAGCCTCGGTTGCCTTGCCGGTGAGGCCCTTGGGACGCAGGTCAACCAGCATCAGGTGGTTGTCGGTGCCGCCGGAGACGATGTCGACGCCGCCCTTGACCAGCGTTTCGGCCAGAACCTTGGCGTTGGCGACGACCTGAGCCGCATACTGCTTGAACTCGGGGGTCAGCGCTTCCTTGAAGGCAACAGCCTTGCCCGCGATGACATGCATCAGCGGACCACCCTGGATGCCCGGGAAGATGGCCGAGTTGATCTTCTTGGCGATGGCTTCATCATTGGTGAGGATCAGGCCGCCGCGCGGGCCGCGCAGGGTCTTGTGGGTCGTGGTGGTGGCGACGTGGGCGTGCGGGAACGGGCTGGGGTACTGACCACCAGCGACGAGACCGGCAACGTGGGCCATGTCAACAAAAAGGATGGCGCCGACTTCGTCAGCGATGGCGCGGAATTCAGCCCAGTCCATGACGCGCGAATAGGCCGAGAAGCCTGCGACGATCATCTTGGGCTTGTGCTCGCGCGCGAGGTCGCGAACCTGGTCCATGTCCACGCGGCCATCCTGCTGACGCAGGCCGTACTGGATGGCGTTGAACCACTTGCCGGACTGGTTCGGCTTGGCACCATGGGTCAGGTGACCACCGGCGTCGAGCGACATGCCGAGAATGGTGTCGCCGGGCTGGACCAGCGCCTGATAGACACCCTGGTTGGCCTGCGAACCCGAGTTCGGCTGAACGTTGGCGAATTCAACGCCGAAGAGCTGCTTGGCGCGTTCGATAGCGAGGCTCTCTGCGATGTCGACATATTCGCAGCCGCCATAATAGCGCTTGCCCGGATAGCCTTCGGCATACTTGTTGGTCAGCACCGAGCCCTGGGCTTCCAGCACAGCGCGCGAGACGATGTTTTCCGAAGCGATCAGCTCGATCTCATGCTGCTGACGGCCCAGTTCCTTGCCGATGGCATCGGCGAGTTCCGGGTCGGTCTGGGCTACGGAATTGGTGAAAAACTGCGGAAACAGCGAGGACGATGGGGTGCTCATGAGAAAATAACCTCGCGCAGGGCAACACAAAGAGAATTGGCCGCGCTCATACCATGGCGGGAAGCGCGATTCCAAGGGTGGGAAAAAGAAGCTGACAGCATAGGGCTCCCCTGATTGCGGATGGATGCCCAGGCGAGCGGCTCTACAAGGTTCGCGTTCCCCGATGGTTACCCATCTCATCTCGCCAGTCGCGCGAACGAGAGCGAATATGGCCCAAAGCCGCGCCGATGTGAAGGGGCATCTAGTCGCGCGTTAAATATCTATCGCTGCTCAAAATATAGAATTTGATCGAATTCCGGTGGAGATGTTTCACCACGCTCCTGAACGCTTCCTACACAGGTCACGTGCAATCTGACGCCAGAATGAATTGGTTCATCCAGGAGGGATAGATGAACAAGTATGTGACCAAGTTCTCCGCCGTCGCCATGTCGGCAATGATGGTGATGTCCAGCTTCAGCCCGGTGCAGGCTCAGGACAACTCGCTCAATTTCGAGCAGCGCAAGCAGGTCGTGCAGGCCTATTGCCAGAAATACCCGCAGGACAATGACTGCAGCGGCTGGTGGTTCTGGGATGCCCGCACCTATGACGCCTTCTACTACCGCAACCGCACCAATCTTGAGCCGCTGATCGCCGGGATTTTCGGCCTCGCCATCGGCGCGATCATTGCGGGTGCCATCGCCAACAGCAACAAGCCGGCCCCTGCTCCGGCCCCGCGCCCGTCCGCTGGCAACAATTATGATGCCGGCCACGTCGCCCGCTGCGCGGCCCGCTACAAGTCCTATGACGTGCGGACCGACACGTTCCTCGGGTATGACGGCATCCGTCACCCCTGCAATCTCTAGGCCTTAAGCGTATTTCTTCGGCGGCTGGGGTGGTGGATCAACCTGCCCCAGCTTCCGGCGCAGCTTGGCCATGGCGATCTGCTGCATATGCTGGCGGGACGCATTGACCGGCGCGATGACAATCACTTCGGTATTGGTCGCGGGATCGACGGCGGCCACGCGCATCTGCTGACCGACCTGCACAAATTCAAACAGGACTTCGCCGTGGCTCATCTTGGCCTCCTGAGGCCAGTTTAGCCTGAAGCAGAGATTCCCGCAAAAACAACGGGGCCCGCCAAGCGAGCCCCGTTTTCATGTCTGGATCTGGATGATCAGCCGAAGCTGACCTTGCCCTGCTCGTCGAACTTGTAGACGTCGTCGCGGAAGCTGACGGTGCCCTGACGGTTCGCCCAAGCTGTAATGTAGGTGGTGTGGATCGGCACCTTCGCCTTCACTTCCACATCGAGGCGCTGCAGCGAGTCAAAGGTCGAGTCGACCTTGAACTGATCCCAATCGCCATTGTCGCGCAGCAGCCAGTTGACCAGCTTGTTGACATTGTCGACGCGGACACAGCCGGACGAGTGGAAGCGGGCATTTTCGCCGAACAGCTCCTTGCCCGGGGTGTCGTGCAGGTAGCAGTCATAGGGGTTGTAGAAGTTGATCTTGCAGTGGCCCATGGAGTTGGCCGCGCCGGGCTCCTGGCGATACATGTAGTTCACTTCACGATCGCTGATATTGGCCCAGTTGATCGTCTGCGGATCAATCTTGTTGCCCGAACCGTCATAGATGAAAATATTCTGCTCGGTCAGGTAATTCGGGTTCTGCAGCATGTACTTGGTCAGGTCCTGGCGGACCAGCGACTTGGGCACGTGCCAGTAGGGGTTGAAATTGATCTGGTGGATGTTGGACGCCATGATCGGCGTTGCACGGTCCACGCGCCCCACGACGGCGGTGTGGCGCTGCTCGACCATGCCGTCATTGACGGCTTCGATCGTCGCGGCCGGAATGTTTACGACCACGTAACGCGGGTTGAGCTTGGCGGCCATGTTCTGGACGCGCGTGTAGTTGAGATAGAGCTGCTGCAGGCGGGTCTCTGCCGGCACATTCATCGCATACCAGGTCGGCTCGTCGATCTGACCGGTAACGACCAAGCCATGGCGCGCCTGGAATTTTCGGACGGCCCGGTCGGTTTCGGCATCGAACACGTCGTTGGCATACTCAACCAGCGGCATGTCGCCGGAGGAAATGAGGCGACGCTTGAGCTGGACGACAGCCGGGGATGTATTGCCCAGGGTGAGCTGATAGGCCTGCTGCGGGATCTGTTCCCAGCCACC
>JAAZLP010000052.1 GCA_012799265.1 Phyllobacteriaceae bacterium
AGGCAAGCTAAGCGCGCCTCACCTCAATCTCGCTTTCCGGGCAGAAAAATTGCCCGGATGGCCGATCACAATTTTTTCAATTTCGAAACCATAACCGGCAACGAGCGTTCACTGACGCGGAGGGAAACCATCTGTGGACGCCCCGTAGAACGCAAGTGGTTTTTTGAAGGATTTCACGTAGTCGGATGCTGCCATCTGTCCGGCCTCTGATGCAGCGCCAGAGGCTGCGGGCCCGTATGGGAGTTCGCGGACCGGATCCATATCACCCACAGCGTGCTCAAGGCACAGTGGATTCCCCTGGTTTTCCGACCCCGTCTCACCGACTGTTGTGCCATACCTTCCTTCGACCGACTCCGTCCCCGACGACCTCTGGTCCGCCTTGGCTTACACCGCAGCTGCGACCGGAGCTTTATAATCCTCTTGCTTGATGAGCAGCGCCCAGATGATGCGCGCCGTCTTGTTGGCCAGTGCTACTGTCACCAGCATGCGTGGCTTGCGAGCCATCATCTGTTCAAGCCAGGACCCTGGAGGCGCACCGCGTTTACTCGCCTGCAAGACGACCGCGCTGCAGCCGATGATGATGAGGCGTCGCAAGGTTCGCTCGCCCATCTTTGTGATCGACCCCAGCTTTTGTTTGCCACCGGTTGATAGCTGACGTGGCGCCAGACCCAACCAGGCCGCAAAGTCTCTTCCTCTGGTGAACGTCTCGGCCGGCGGGGCAAGGGCGGCAATCGCAGTGGCCGTGATCGGGCCCACGCCCGGTATGGTCATGAGCCTTCTGGCAATCACATCCTCGCGGGCGCGCCGCGCGATCTCCTTGTCCAGTTCGTCGATCTTGCAGTTCAACTCCTTCAGCAGGCTGAGCATCGTGCGAAACATGGTCGTGGCTGCATCCGGAAGCGATGAGCCCATCTCGCCATCGAGCATGTCGCTTAGCAGTGTGATATGCGACGGCCCCTTTGGCGCGACCCAGCCATACTCGGTAAGATGACCGCGGATAGCGTTGATCAACTGGGTGCGCTGCCGCACCAACAGATCGCGGGTCCGGAACACAAGGGCCGATGCCTGCTGTTCCTCGCTCTTGATCGCCACGAACCGCATATTGGGACGCTGCGCTGCCTCACAGATGGCCTCGGCATCGACCGCATCGTTCTTGTGCCGCTTCACGAACGGCTTCACGTAAGCTGGAGGGATCAGTTTTACCCGGTGACCCAGTAGCGTGAGTTCGCGAGCCCAATGGTGCGCGCCTCCGCAGGCCTCCAGAGCCACCAAGCACCGTGGCTGCCGAGCGAAAAATTCGAGCAACTTGGTGCGACTGATCTTCCGACTAAACAGCGCTCGACCGCTCGCATCTGCGCCATGCGCATGGAAAACGTTCTTCGCGATATCTAGGCCGATTATGCTAACTTCCGACATGGACGCCTCCTCAAGTGGTGTTGAACACCTCCACTATGGCACACCGATGCCGTCGGGGGGCGTCCACCCCATCACCCCACGATGATCCACCAATGGAAACGGGCGTTGCTCGAAGGGGCATCGGGTGTGTTCGAACGTGGAGGGCGCAAAAGGCCTGTGATTGACGATGAACAGGTCAAGGATCTGCACGCCAAGATTGGAGAGCTGGCCGTCGCCAACGATTTTTTGTCCAGAAAGCTCAAGCCTTGGGGCGGGAAGTGAGGCGAG
>JAAZLP010000053.1 GCA_012799265.1 Phyllobacteriaceae bacterium
CCGCCGTAACGGCTTCCTTGGTGATGGCGTTGAAAACGACGCGCTGCACCGGAACGTCCTTCTTCAGCGCCTTCTTGGCGCGGAGAACGTCGAGAATATGCCAGGAAATGGCTTCGCCTTCGCGATCAGGGTCGGTCGCGAGGATCAGGCCATCGGCCCCTTTCAGCGCAGAAGCGATATCGGCAATGCGCTTTTTGGAGGCCGTGTCCACTTCCCAGGACATGGCAAAATCTTCATCCGGACGAACCGAACCATCCTTGGCCGGCAAATCGCGGACATGGCCAAAGCTGGCGAGAACCTCATAGTCCTTGCCCAGATATTTGTTGATTGTCTTGGCTTTAGCCGGACTTTCAACGACCACGACCTTCATGAAAATTATTCCGCAACTGCTGGCTGAAAGAGGCCGCAACATGGTGAAGCCAAGTCGCGGTGTCAACGGGCGGGCTTGCCCTGACGCCCGGAACAATGGTGTTTAGGGGCACAATGACCGACCTCGCCCCTATCCTGATTCCCGATTTCGATCTCTCCGGCCGCAACACGCTGGCGCTCAAGGCTGCCTCGCGCTTCGGGCTGGAGATCACCGATCCTGCCATGCTCCCCGCGCTCTTTACGACAGCGCGTGAGCTGAGGCTGCCGGTTCGCATTCTCGGCGGCGGGAGCAATGTCGTGCTCGCCTCTCACTTTGATGGCATCACGGCGATGATCGCGACCAAGGATCGACAGATCATTGAAGAGACCGCCAGCGCTGTGCTTGTCGAAGGGGCAGCTGGGGAGACCTGGAACGAGTTTGTCGCCTGGACTGTCGATCAGGGATTTGGCGGCATTGAAAATCTCGCCCTGATCCCGGGCACTGTCGGCGCTGCGCCGGTCCAGAACATCGGCGCCTACGGTGCTGAGCTGGCTGACCATTTCGACTCGCTGACCGCCTACGACCGCCAGAACGAGCAGGTGGTGGTCTTCGGCAAGGACGCCTGCCGTTTTGCCTATCGCGACTCGCTCTTCAAACAGGAGCCGGACCGTTACGTTGTTCTCTCCGTACGCCTTCGCCTTCCGAAGGCCTGGACACCTAATCTAGGTTTTGCGGGTCTGTCGGAGCTGGCGGAGGCAAGCGAGATCACGCCCAAGCTGGTCATGGATCGTGTGATCGCCCTGCGCCTGAGCAAGTTGCCTGACTGGCGCGTTACGCCCAATGCAGGCTCATTCTTCCAGAATCCGATCGTTACGGTCGATGAGGCGCGTCCTGTGCTGGAGGAGTTCCCCACGGCCCCCAACTATGCACAGCATGACGGCCGCACCAAGCTTTCCGCCGGCTGGCTGATCGAGAAGACCGGCCTCAAGGGGTTCAAGCTCGGCAAGGCGGGGATTTCCGAAAAGCATGCTCTTGTGCTGATCAATCTTGGCGGGGCTGAGCAGACCGACATTGGGGCTCTCGCCAGCCATATCAAGGCCGAGGTGCTGGCGCGCTTCGGCGTGCAGCTGCACGAAGAACCGATCTTCCTCTAGTCGTATCTCAGGGCCACCAGTTGGCCACTTGACCATTCGATCTTTCGGGCAAGATCAAGCTCGAGCAGCAGCATCTGCATGGCCGATGGGCCAATGCCCGTTGCTGCAATCAGCTCATCCACTTCGACCGGGGTCGCGGACAGGGCCTGCAATACGCGAGCTTCCATGTCCTCGCTCATCGGCGGTTCGTCCGGAACCGCCTCTGGCAGCCAGTCTGGATCGAACAGCGCAGATCGCGCCGGGTCCGCCACGCTCAGCACATCAATGACATCCTGCGCGCCGGTAATGAGCCGCGCGCCCTGCTGGATAAGGGCATTTCCACCCTCCGCCCGGGGTTCGAGCGGCGAACCAGGCACTGCAAAAACATCGCGGTTCTGCTCCAGCGCCAGCCGCGCCGTAATCAGCGAACCGGAGCGCTTTGCAGCCTCAACGACGACAATCCCTAGCGACAATCCCGAAACCAGTCGGTTACGCCTTGGGAAATCCCGCGCCCTTGGCTCCCAGCCCAGCGGCATTTCAGTCAGCAGCGCGCCGCCATTGTCGAGAATGTCATGCGCAAGCGGTATGTTTTCCTCGGGATAAATCCTGTCGAAACCGCCCGCGAGCACGGCGATGGTACCCGTCGGAAGACTTGCCCGATGCGCCGCCGTATCGATACCGCGGGCCAGACCCGACACGATTGTATAACCCCGCGCGCCCAGTTCGGACGCCAGCACCCGCGTCATCTTTATGCCGGCAGTTGACGCGTTGCGAGCGCCGACAATGCCCACAGTCCGGCTCCAGTCCAGCCGTTCACCGCCGGCCAAAGAAATCAGCGGCGGTGCGCCGGATATGTGATTGAGCAGCGACGGATAGTCGGGCTCGCCCTGCGCCACGAGCCGCGCCCCATAGCGCGCGAGCCCGGCAATCTCGTCCTCGGCGCGGCCCTGGCTGATCACCTGGATCGGTCGCCCGGCCTTGCGGCTGAGTTCGGGCAGCATGTCGATAGCCGCTTCAGCCGAGCCGAAGCGGTTGAGCAATTGCCGGAACGTGACCGGGCCAACATTGTCGGTACGGATCAGCCGTAACCATGCGGTTCGTTGGGTGGGCGAGAGTGTCCTTGTTCCCTCGCCCGGCTCCATCAGCTGGCCTTCTTGCCGCCGCCGATGGTCGATTCCGTGCCATTGAGCAGGCGGGCGATGTTTTCGCGGTGCTGATAGAAGAGCAGCAGCGCCAGAATGAGGATCGTCAGCGTCAGCCAGAGGCTGCCGGTGATCACATAGGCAAAGATGGGTGCCGTGGCGGAGGCAGTGAGCGCCGCGAGGGAGGAAATCTTGCGGGCAAAGGCGATCAGCAGCCAGACGGCGCAGAAGATGAGCCCGACCGGCCAGGCCAGCGCCAGCAGCGATCCGATCATGACCGCGACGCCCTTGCCGCCCTTGAAGCCCAGCCATACCGGGAAGCAGTGGCCCAGGAATGCGCCAGCGGCAGCGACCATGGCGGCTTCTTCACCCCAGAGATAACAGGCGACATGTACGGGAATGGCAGCCTTCAGCGCATCGAGCACCAGCGTCGCGGCAGCAAGCTTCTTGTTGCCGGTGCGCAGCACATTGGTGGCGCCGATATTGCCTGAGCCAATGGCCCTGATGTCCCCCAGCCCGGCGGCGCCGGTAAGGATCAGTCCAAAGGGGATGGACCCGGCGAGATAACCGAGTGCAGCTGCCATCAAAAGCTGCAGATAGTCGACAGGCATAGACGCAATTCCTCTTGGGCTGGTGACGAAGAATTAGCCCTATGTGCAGCGGGCTCACAAGGGAAAACACGCAGGCGAAAGCGCCTGTCCCTGCATCCATTTGGCAATTCGAGGCCTTTCGCCTACATAAGTGCCAACTCCCCAGAACAGACATTATGGCCAAGACACCCACCAAAGCTAAGAAGCCGAAGAACACTTCCGGCCCCAAGCGCCCTCGCCTTCCCGTCGCAGACCTCTTGCCGTCGCGCGAGCAGATTCTCGAAGCGCTGGCCCAGGAAGACAACATCAAGGGCAAGCGCGACCTTGCCAAGGTGTTTGGCATCCGGGGCGATCTGCGTCGCCCGTTCAAGGCCCTGCTCAATGAGCTCGAAGGCGAAGGCGTCATCGCCCGCACGCGCAAATCCCTGCGCCGCACCGCCGCCCTGCCCCATGTGACCGTGTTGGACATCCCCACGGATGCCGATCCGGACAATCTGCATGCCTATCCGGCGCAATGGAATGACGAGGAAGGCGAACGCCCGACAGTGCGAGTCCTCGTTGATTCCCGCTCCCGCGTGGTACCGGCGCCGGGCGACCGCATTCTTGCGCGCATCGATGCCGGCGATGACGTGGTTCCGAATTACACCGCCAAGCCGATGAAGGTGCTGGACAAGCCCCGCCGCGCCCATATCGGCATCGTCCGCCGCGATGAGGAAGGCGCACGCCTGATCCCGGTCGATCGCAAGCAGAAAGAAATGCGAATCCCGATGGGTGATCTTGGCGATGCCCAGGACGGCGATCTGGTGGAAGTGGAGGTCAAGCTCTCCGGCCGCCTGATGATTCCGCGCGCCCGAGTGACCTCGGTCATTGGCAATCCACGCTCGGAAGGCGCGATCTCGCTGATCGCCATCCACAATCTGGAAATCCCGCACGTCTTCCCCAACAGCGTCATTCGCGAAGCCGAGGAGCAGAAGGAAGCGACGCTCAAGGGCCGTGAGGACTGGCGCGATCTGCCGCTTATCACCATCGACCCGCCCGACGCCAAGGACCATGACGACGCCGTTCATGCTGCGCTGGACGAAGACCCCAAGAACCCCGGTGGCTTTGTCCTGACCGTGGCGATTGCCGACGTCTCCGCTTATGTGCGCCACGGCGGCGCGCTCGACCGGGAAGCCTATCTGCGCGGCAATTCGGTCTATTTCCCCGACCGCGTCGTTCCCATGCTTCCAGAGCGCATTTCCAATGAGCTGTGCTCGCTAAAAGAAGGTGTCCCCCGCGCCGCCCTTGCGGTACGCATGGTGCTGGGTGCCGACGGTCGCAAGAAGAGCCACAGCTTCCATCGCATCCTGATGCGATCAGCGGCCAAGCTGAGTTATCAGCAAGCCCAGGCGGCGATCGACGGCAAGCCAGACGATCAGACCGGCCCGCTGCTTGAGCCGATCCTTAAGCCGCTCTGGGCCGCCTATGCCGCCATGTCCAAGGCACGCTACCAGCGAGGCCCGCTCGATCTCGACCTGCCCGAGCGCAAGATCCTGCTCGATGAAAAGGGTTTTGTTCGCGACATCTACATTCCGGAGCGCCTCGAAGCGCATCGTCTCATCGAAGAGATGATGATCGCGGCCAATGTCGCCGCGGCGGAAACGCTTGAACAGAAGCGAAGCGAGCTGCTGTATCGCGTCCACGATGAGCCGAGCTCGGAAAAGCTGCAGGCCCTGCGGGACTTCTTGGGGAGCCTCGATATCGCGGTCAAGAAATCCGACAATGTGCGGGCGTCTGACTTCAACGGTATTCTGAGCCAGGCGCGAAAGGCGGGTAATATCGAGCAGGTCAGCGAAATGGTGCTGCGCTCGCAGGCCCAGGCCGAGTACTCCAGAGAGAACTACGGCCATTTCGGCCTCAACCTCGACCGCTACGCGCACTTTACGTCGCCCATCCGGCGCTATGCGGACCTCATCGTGCACCGCGCGCTTGTTCGTGCGCTCAACCTTGGCGACGATGGCCTGACTGATCAGGAAGCCCAGAAACTTGCCGGCATCGCTCAGCACATCTCTGCCACTGAACGCCGCGCCATGTTGGCTGAACGCGAAACATCAGATCGGTTGCTGGCGCAGTTCCTCTCGGAGCGCATCGGCGTCAGGTTCGATGGCCGAATCTCCGGCATCACCAAGTCGGGCCTCTTCATCCGCCTGATGGAAACGGGTGCCGACGGCTTTATCCCGGCCTCCACACTTGGCCAGGACTATTATCGCTTCGTCGAGGAACGCCAGGCGATGATCGGCGAACGTACGGGCGAAACCTTCACGCTTGGCGACCGCGTGGAAGTCCGCCTGCTGGAGGCAGCGCCCGTCGCCGGGTCTCTGCGCTTCGAGCTTCTGAGCGAGGGCAAGCGCGGCAATCCGCCATCTGGTCGACGTCCGCGCAAGGGCTCATCTAGGTCATACGGCCCGAAGGGCAAGAGGAAGAGGTAGTTTGATGACCGAACAAGTGCGAGTTCTGGACGACCGCCCGGTTGGACGCGCCATGTGGCGCGGCACGCTGTGCCGTTGCCCCCATTGCGGCAAGGGTAAGATGTTCCGGTCCTACCTCAAGGTCGTGGACCAGTGCGACGCCTGCGGTGAAGAACTCAATCATCACCGTGCTGACGACTTCCCGCCCTACATTGCCATCACCATTGTCGGCCACATCATCATCTTCCTGATGATGCACATGGACATGACCTACAAGGTCGATCCGCTGACTTATGTCTGGACCATGATTCCGCTGGCGATCGTTCTGCCCCTGGCCATGCTGCCTTCCATCAAGGGATCCATTGTGGGGCTGCAGTGGTCCACGCGCATGTATGGTTTTGGCACCGGTCAGCGCGACTGAAAGCGTCGGTAGATTCGAGATTAATGAAGGCAGCCGTTCACGCGAACTGGCTGCCCTCTTTTGCTTTCACCAGGTCACGCGGACGGAATCGCAGCGCAGACCATTCCCCGTCAATCGCAACCTGCCGTACGGGGCGCCATCCGGCTGCGTCGAGCGTTTCCCAGCCCCTGTCGCGATTGAGCCCAGCCGCCTTCGCCGCATCTCCCTTGCGATAGGCGACCCACAACAGGCCATCCGGCGGCATTTCCTTGAGAATGCGCGGCACCAGCAGAGGCACTTCGTCTGCCCCCTCAAAGAAGGCCAGAACGCCGTCATAGGCATCGCTCTCGTGCACGATCTCGACTTCCGCCCCGGCCGACAATTCCTCGGCGATCTCTCGGGGAACATTGATCAGCCAGAGCCTTGCGCCGGACTTGACCTGCAACTTGTGCAGCAATTCGACAGGTGCCTTCATTCTTGCCTCCGAAGACGTCGCGTTTCTCTTGACAACGGGCCGTAAATCCGTAGGTTGCGCCCAAATTCCGGCGCTGCCTATGCGGCGCCTTTCCGTTTGTGAAGGACTACCGAAATGGCCAAGGCCGCCACCATCAAGATCAAGCTCGTCTCGACGGCCGACACCGGCTTTTTCTACGTGACCAAGAAGAACGCCCGTACCCAGACTGAAAAGCTGGCATTCAAGAAGTACGATCCGGTCGTTCGCAAGCACGTCGAATTCAAGGAAGCCAAGATCAAGTAATCTGGCTCTTCCGGACGAATAAACAAACCCCGCAAGCGATTGCGGGGTTTTTCTTTGGCCCATTGCGAAAATCGCGCTTCGGCGACGTGGCCCGCCCTGGCGATTGTTTACTTGCGGTGTGGGAATGAGTGGCTGGTCCGGAGCGGCATGTAGAAGAGGCCACTCTGTCCACGTCCGGACCAGCCGCCCTACGGAAAGCTCAGGAGTTGCGGCGGACCTGAGATGGGCCGTAGGGATTGCCCGGGACTTGGTTCAAACCAAGCCCTGATGGCCAAAACCTAAGCTCAAATATCTGAGATACCAAGTAAAACCCGCCTGCGGGCGCCGACAACCATCCGTTAATTATAACGGCTAACCCTAATAGGTAGGGTTTTAGATATTCGGCTTAAGCCGCGTCGAAGATGACCCGGTTGCGCCCTTCGTGCTTGGCCCGATAAAGCGCCACGTCCGCGCGCTTGATGAGACTCTCCGGCGTATCGGATCGCGACTCGTTGAGAGACACCCCGACAGAGACGGTAACGTGCAGCGGTCTAGCGGCGCCGACATCGAACGCCTTTTCGGCAATGGCCTGACGCACCCGTTCGGCGACGATTTCGGCCTGGCGTGAATCCGTATCGGGCATCAGCACGACAAATTCCTCGCCCCCCAGCCGACAGGCTAGGTCCACGCCGCGGATGTTGCGCTTCAGTCGCGCCGCGAATTCGCGCAGCACCGCGTCGCCAACATCATGGCCATGGCCGTCGTTCACGGCCTTGAAGTAGTCGATGTCTAGGATCATCAGCGCCAGAGCGCGCCCCTGCTCCTGAGCCTTGCCCAGCATGACGCCGAGATGGCGATCGAAATAGCGGCGGTTATAGAGGCCTGTCAGGTCGTCCGTGACGGCCATTGCCAGCGTGCTGTTGACGCTCTCGCGCAGCTCCATGGCATAGCGCTGGCGCCTTATCTGCGTGCGGACGCGGGCGGACAGCTCATTGCGCTCGATCGGGCGGCTGATGAAGTCGTTGACGCCCAGGTCCAGCGCCCGCATGACGCGCGGCTTATCTGAATCATCGGCCATCAGGATGATTGGCAGATTTCGCGTGTGATCGACCGTGCGCAGCTGTGAGCACACGCGCAGCGGGTCAAAGTCCCCCAGACTCATGCTGACCAGGGCGAGCTCATAGCTGCCACCGGCCACCTGGAACACGGCATCTGCCGGTTCGGTCAGGATATCGACATGGTGCTCTGGCGTCAGATACGCCTTGATCCGCTCAGCATGCCGCTGATCATTATCGATGATGAGGATCGAGCCGCCGCTGGCCGAAATATCGACCATGGCGCGCAATGCGTCTTCGACGGCGATCTGCTGTCCGGTCATGGCGCGAGCGCGCAATTCATCCGTCAGCGATTTGAGGCGCACGAGGCTTTTGACGCGCGCCATCAGCTGCGTGTCGTCCACCGGCTTGGTGAGGAAATCATCGGCGCCGACTTCCAGGCCCTTCACGCGATCTGAAGGCTGGTCGAGCGCGGTGATCATCAGAACCGGAACATGGTGTGTCTTGGAGCTGGACTTGAGCCGGCGGCAGACTTCAAAGCCGTCCATGTCCGGCATCATCACGTCCAGGAGGACGATGTCGATCTCGTGCTCGGCACAAATCGCAAGAGCTTCCGGGCCGGATGAGGCGCTCATCACCTCGTAGTATTCGGCCGTAAGGCGCGCCTCCAACAGGCGTACATTGGTTGGAATGTCGTCTACGATCAGAACACGCGCAGTCACACCACTACCCCGGAATGCATCGTCCCGTCGGCAGGCCTACCCGCCAACGACCGAATCCTGTCCCCCAGACAAGCGCAGTTTTTTGATCTGCACCCTTCTGGATGCAAACAAACTGAGCCTCAGGCGGGCCCAATGTAGTGGGCAATAGTTTCCAGAAAGTGAGATACGGAGATCGGCTTGGAAATATAACCCTCACAGCCGCCTTGAAGAATCCGCTCCTCGTCACCCTTCATGGCGAAGGCTGTAACGGCGATGATCGGGATGTGAGCCGTCTGGTCGTCATCCTTGAGCCACTTGGTCACCACAAGGCCGGATACCTCCGGCAACTGGATATCCATGAGGATGAGATCGGGCATGTGCGCGCGCGCAAGGTCGAGCGCTTCCATCCCGTTGCGGGTCTGGATGACGTTATATCCTCGCGATTCCAGAAGATCGTTGAAGAGCTTCATGTTGAGCTCATTGTCTTCCACGATCATCACTGATTTTGGCATCTTACCTCGCTTGGGCCCGGCGCCCTGTGGCCGCACCCGAAAACGTTGGCCAATCTTCTCGCGGCCTTCGCTTCCCGTTGCATCTGCGCTAGCATTGAATCCGTTACAAAACACCAAAGAGGCCAAGTTTGCCCCGTTCCGACCAAGTCGCGCCGGACGTCTCTGCCCTTGCTGATGCCTGCCTTGGCTACCTCGCGGAGAATCCCGAGGATCTTCTGGCATTCATGCAGCAGGCCGGACTCGATCCGCAGTCACTTCGTTCCTCTCTTGGGACGGAGCGCCTGCAGCACGGCCTTATAGACTACTTTGCCTCAAACGAGCCGATTCTGCTCGCCCTCTGCGCCAATGCCGGTTGGTCGCCAGAAACGTTCATGCGGGTCTGGCATCGGATCAATCGGGTGGACTGATACATGGCAGGCGACTGGGTGTGCCGGGATTGCCTGTCGAGTGGCAGCAGCGCAACGCTAAGGCAGCGTTGCCCCTCCTGCGGCTCGCCGCGCATCCGCACCCATGACGAGCTTTTCGGCCTCTCCATTGCCCATGTCGATTGCGACGCCTTCTTCGCTTCTGTCGAAAAGCGCGACGACCCGAGCCTGCGCGATAAGCCGCTGATCATTGGC
>JAAZLP010000054.1 GCA_012799265.1 Phyllobacteriaceae bacterium
AGCCGATCCACGCGCTCAACCGCGAAGGCAAGATCGTTGAAAAGGGCCGCGTCTCGAAGGTGCTCGCCTTCCGCGGTCTTGAACGCACCCCGATTGATGAAGGCGTTGCCGGCGACATCGTCTCGATTGCCGGTCTTGAAACCGCAACCGTGGCCGACACCATCGCTGTGCCGTCCGTCACGACCCCGCTGGCCGCCAAGCCGATCGATCCCCCGACCCTGTCGGTGACCTTCCGCATCAATGACGGCCCACTGGCCGGTCGCGAAGGCGATAAGGTTCAGTCCCGCGTCATCCGCGAGCGCCTGATGCGCGAAGCCGAAGGCAACGTCGCTATCCGCGTGACCCCGGGTGACGACAATGACAGCTTCGACGTCGCCGGCCGTGGTGAACTTCAGCTTGCCGTGCTCATCGAAAACATGCGCCGCGAAGGCTTCGAGCTGACCATTGGTCGCCCGAAGGTTCTCTTCAAGGAAGAAAACGGCCAGAAGCTCGAGCCGATCGAAGAAGTCATCATCGACGTTGATGACGAACACACCGGCGCCGTTGTGCAGAAGCTCACGGAGCGCAAGGGTGAGCTCACCGACATGCGTCCGTCCGGCGTTGGCCGTACCCGCATCGTGCTGCTCGTGCCGACCCGCTCGCTGATCGGCTACCAGGCCGAGCTGCTTTCGGATACCCGTGGTACCGCGATCTTCAACCGCCTCTTCCACTCCTTCGTGCCGTATAAGGGCGAACTGCCGGGTCGTCGCACCGGGGTTCTGATCTCCAACGGCACCGGCCAGTCGGTGGCTTACGCGCTCTGGAACCTCGAAGAGCGTGGTCCGATCATGATCGACGCTGGCGTCGACATCTATGAAGGCATGATCATCGGCGAGCACTCCCGCGAAAACGACCTTGAAGTGAACGCGCTCAAGGGCAAGCAGCTGACCAATATCCGCACGACCTCCAAGGACGAAGCGGTGCGCCTGACCACGCCGAAGAAGCTCACCCTCGAACAGAGCCTCGGCTATATCGCCGATGACGAATATGTCGAAGTGACGCCGAAATCGATCCGTCTGCGCAAGATCTGGCTCGACCCGAACGATCGCAAGCGCATGAGCCGCGCAGCCAAGTCGGCCTAAGCGACAGAAATAATGTGGGGGCCCGGCGGAAACGTCGGGCCCCTTACTCTTTCTTCGGGTTTGCACGCCATTTTGGCCCGAACGACAGGAGCCCGCCCATGACCGAATGGATCATCCAGATCATCACCGACCTCGGTTATGTGGGGATCTTCCTCGTCATGCTGGCGGAATCGATCTTTCCGCCCATTCCCTCCGAGCTGATCATCCCCTTTGCCGGCTTTGCCGCTGCCAATGGCGATCTCAATCTTTTCGGCGTGCTCGCCACCGCCACCTTAGGCGCCGTTGTCGGCATGCTGCCCTGGTATTTTGCCGGGCGCATCTTTGGGCTCCACCGGGTGAAGTGGCTCGCCGACCGTTACGGGCGCCTGCTCACCATGAATGCCGACGAGATCGACATCGCTGTCGGTTTCTTCAAACGCTATGGGCCAATCATCGTGCTGTTTGGGCGCCTTCTACCGATCATCCGCACGCTGATCTCCATCCCCGCGGGTCTCGCGAAAATGAACCTCGCGGCCTTCCTCCTTGCCTCGACCACGGGCGCGCTGATCTGGAACACCTTCCTCACGCTGGCGGGCTATATCCTCCACGAGCATTACGAGATGATCGAAGTCATTCTCGATCCGCTGAGCTATCTCGTGCTTGCCGCAGTCGTCCTGCTCTATCTCTTCCGCGTCGTCACCTGGAAGCCTGCCCAGACCCGCTCCTGAGCCTTGCAATTTGCGAGGCGTCTCGCATTTTGCATCTCACCCCGACGCGCAAAACGCGAATGTTTATCGGTATTTAACTTCTGAGGCCCGGATTTGCTCGACCCACGATCTGGCACGCTTCCTGCAATGGATGTCGTGCCCGGAAATTGGTTTTGCGTATCGGGCAGTCAGTCATTCGGGGCTCTGCATCGTGTGTGGGTGCAGGGCCCTGAGACTTTTCCGGCCGGTAAAGGCTTCTGGCCACCAGACTTGCCGCCTCGCGGCCCAGCCATTAGATAAAGCCCAATATCCATCCGGAGACGCCCATGCGCGCCGTGCTCGACATCATCCTCATTCTCCTCCAGCTCTATTGGTGGGTGCTGCTCATCATGATCATCATGAGCTGGCTGATCTCGTTCAACGTCATCAATACGCGCAATCAGTTCGTCTCGACCGTCTGGCGTGTGGTCAATCAGCTGACCGAGCCCGTGCTTGGGCCGATCAGGCGTTTCATGCCCAATTTCTCGGGCCTCGACCTCAGCCCGCTGGTGGCGTTCCTCCTGATCTTCTTCATCCAGTCGATCATCGGCTATTACATCTACCCGGCGGTCGTGCGCGCCGGCATCTAGCCCTTGGCTGATCCTGCCGATCCAGCCTGGTATCGCCTCAGCGACAAAGGCCTCTTCCTCCATCTCCGCGTCACGCCCAATGCCGGGCGCGACGCCATTGACGGCGTCGAGCTGCGCGACGACGGCAGCGCGGTTCTGCGCGTGCGGGTTTCCGCCGTGCCCGACAAGGGCAAGGCCAATGCCGCCGTTGTCGCCCTGTTGGCCAAAAAACTTGGCATTCCCAAGTCTTTGATTGTCCTAGCCAGCGGAGAAACCAGTCGTTTCAAGACGTTACTTGTTTCTCCTGCTGACGAGAGCACGATTGCGCTCTTGCAAAAACTTGGCTTGAACTAGCGCCGCGACAAAACACCGCAATTTCCATTGCTTAAGTCGTTTTTCTGGATAATCTCGCAGGTGGAAGGGGCCCGATGGAGGGCGGGGCGGATCGGGCGGAAGACCCGGACGGCCGGTGCGGGTCCCTCGGAGGAAACTTTCAAGGGACTTATCCTATGGATCTGGCACTTTGGCTGATCGTCGCATGTGGCGGTCTGTCTATCGTTTATGGCGTGCTGACGACCCAGGGCCTGCTCAAGGCCGATGCCGGGTCAGCGCGTATGCAGGAAATATCCGCGGCCGTGCGGGAGGGTGCATCGGCCTATTTGAAACGCCAATATACGACCATTGCCATTGTCGGCGTGGTCATCCTGATTGCCGCCTGGCTCTTGCTGGGCATCTATGCCGCCATCGGCTTCCTGATCGGTGCCGTGCTGTCGGGCGTAGCCGGTTTCATCGGCATGAACGTTTCGGTGCGTGCCAATGTCCGCGTTGCCCAGGCAGCCGTCGGCTCGCTGGCCCGTGGTCTTGACCTCGCCTTCAAGTCCGGCGCCGTGACGGGCATGCTGGTGGCGGGTCTGGGCCTTCTCGGCGTCACGCTCTATTTCAT
>JAAZLP010000055.1 GCA_012799265.1 Phyllobacteriaceae bacterium
TGATGTGGCTTCTGGTGATCGTGAGCGAGCCATGCCCGCAAGGCACGCCGTGCAGCGAGAAACCGAGATGCGCCAAAATCCCGAACTGCGGGCCGACCGCTTCGTGGAACGGTTCCGCGACCTCATACAGAGCGGCGAGCGCCAGTATGCGGCGGGCAACTATTCCGGCCACAGGGCCGCGCGGGCAGAGATGGGCAACATGGCGATGAGCCTTGAGCGCGATCCGCAGATGGAATCCCTGCTCGAAGGCCGCAAGAAGCAACTCGGCATCGGCATGGATTTCGACTCTGAGGCTCGGTCGGCAACTCGCCCTCAGTCACGGCCTTGGCAGAGGCCGGGGCATCGGATTGTAGCGCGCAGAACCATCCTATTTACCGCCGTCTCTACGCTACACTACTACGACAGCTAAATATCTATTGCACAACAATAATTCGTTGCTCTCACTGGTCTCTGCAATCGCCAGAAACCACCAGTAGGAGGCAGCGCAGCCATGCGTCAACCAGACCGTATCGTCCGTCTCAAGACCGTTCTCGCCCGCACCGGGCTGTCCCGGTCCACCATCTACTGCAAGATCGCCGAAGGCACCTTTCCCGCCCAGATCAAGATCAGCACCAACGGCGCGGGATGGAAGGAATCCGACATCAATCGCTGGGTCGCCAACCCTGCCGGATGGCGGCAGCGTTCGTTCAACGAATTTGATTTCCTCGATGACTTCTGACCGCAGCGGCGACCACAAGCCGGTGACGGCACCCCGCTCCCGGCGCACCAAGCGACCGCCTACGGCGTCCGAGCAGCTTGAGGAATTGTTGGGCTATCCGTGGCCGTTCGCCGGGAGGCCGCCTAACATGACCTCACCACATGGACCGTGACCGACGATTGGCCCGATCCCGTTCCGGTCACGGAAGCCGAGATCGAGGTGTTCGAGCGATGGTTCGGCGATCTCTTCGATGAAATGTTCGGCCCCGACACCGGATCGCCCGACACAGGGCCTGAGATTGATCTTGAAAACGGTACTACAAAATGATACTGGATACTCCATGAAAAAACGTCACAGAGCCACGCTGGAACTGATCTTCGCCCGCCCGGTCAATGGTTCGATCCGCTGGGCCGACATAGAGGCGCTGTTTGTGAGCCTCGGGGCGGAAGTCAGCGAGCGGGAAGGTTCACGCGTCGGCGTGTTCCTGTTCGGCGAAGTGCGCGTCTTTCATCGCCCGCATCCCTCACCGGATACGGACAAAGGTGCGGTTGCCAGCATCCGTAAATGGCTGGACGAACACGGAGTAAAGCCATGAACAATGTCGTTGAAATCAATGGCGAGAAGGCGGTTATCGCTTTCGATCCCGAGATTCAGATGCTGCGCGGCGAGTTTGTCGGCCTCAATGGCGGGGCCGACTTCTATGCCGAAAGCGTCCACGATCTGATCGAGGAAGGCCGCAAGTCGCTGGCCGTTTATCTCGAAATGTGCCGGGAAAAGGGGATTGAGCCGCGCCGGAAGTTCTCCGGCAAGTTCAATGTCCGCCTCACGCCTGACGACCATGCCGCAGCAGTCATTGCCGCAGCAGCATCGGGCAAGAGCCTGAATGAATGGATCGTCGGGACCATCAGGGAGGCCGCAGAGTAGCGGAAACGATGCGCCTCGGGCGCAATCATGAGGCCGGACTGTTCGGTCCCTGACCCCGTTTAAGAAGGAGATCGGACATGTCCGCTTCCACCGTTCCATTGCGCGCCGCGCTTTATCTCCGCGTCTCGACGGCCCGGCAGGCCAAGCATGACGTTTCCATTCCCGACCA
>JAAZLP010000004.1 GCA_012799265.1 Phyllobacteriaceae bacterium
TAATCCTACGCACAAACCTTCCGATGGGGCCTCATAGCCCGCTTCATTGGCCAGTAGCGAAAGCGCGGCAGTGTCGATATTGTTCTTCATGGCGTGATCTCCCTGGCGGTTGCTGCCGCCGGTTGGGTGGGTGTTGGTTCACCCGGAGATTACGCCGCCACACAATTTCCACCAACTCCGAGACACGACCCGGATAAATCCGCAGGCTGACAGGCCGGTTCGCAAAGGGTGCCGGAACGCTGTAGCGATTGCGCTCGAAGCTGATCAGGCAGGTGGGCGAGACGCGCTTGCTCTGCTCGACGAAGCCATCAAAGGCTGTGGGCAACGGCATCAAGCTCGCCCGCTCCTCGCCCCAGACATCGGCGATCGAGCCCGGCAAGGTGCCGTGTGCCGTCTCGCGCCACAGGTCCTGACAGCGCTGCTCCAGCCAGACATTCAGCGCGGCAAGGTCGGGAAAGTCCGGCATCGCTTGCAAGATCTGGTGGCGGGAACCCCGGACGTTCTTCTCGACCTGCCCCTTCTCCCACCCTGCCGCCGGATTGCAGAATTCCGGCTCAAAGACATAATGGTTTGCCATCGCGAGGAAGCGGATGTTGATCTGCCGTTCCTTGCCGCGGCCGACGCGATCCACCGCCGTCCGCATATTGTCGTAGATCCCGCGACCGGGCACACCGCCGAAGACGCGGAAGCCATGCCAATGGGCATCGAACAGCATCTCGTGTGTCTGCAAGAGATAGGCGCGAACCAGAAAGGCGCGGCTGTGCGCCAGCTTGATATGGGCCATCTGCAGCTTCGTGCGCTCGCCGCCCAGAACGGCAAAGTCCTCGCTCCAGTCGAACTGGAAGGCTTCGCCTGGGCGGAAAGACAGCGGAACGAAGGTTCCGCGCCCCGTGGTCTGCTGCTCACGCTGCCGATCTGCCCGCCATTGCCGTGCAAAGGCTGCAACCCGGCCGTAAGAGCCGGTGAAGCCGAGCGCCTCAAGATCGGCATGCAATTGCTTCAGCGTCCGCCGCTGCTTGCGCGACTTCCCGGCCTCGGTCTTCAGCCAGCCGGCCAGCTTCTCGGCAAAGGGGTCAAGCTTGCTCGGCCGCTCCGGCGTGGCAAAGGTCGGCTCGATCGTGCCCGCCGCAAGATGCTTCGTCACGGTATTCCGTGACAGTCCCGTGCGCCGCGCAATCTCGCGGATCGACAGATTCTGCCGCAAATGCATTCGTCGGATGATGTTCAAAAGTCCCATGTGGATCACTCCGTTGCCCCCGCCGCTCACTGCGTTGGGGAAAGGTTCACATGGCTCAATTCTCAGTGAAAATTATGCGCCTACCCGGCTCAGTTCTGGGTGAAAATCAACAGTCGTGACCGTTCAACTTGAAGTTCAGGATCATGATTGCGCAGCCCTCCCCAGCGATGCTCAAGGTTGCAGGATGACGTAAAATTTGGGGGCATACAAACAAAAAAATGAGTGAAGCGGTATTCACTCCCGGTCTGGCACCATCATGGGCGGCATGTTGCCTCTGTCGGCACCGCCGATGAATTCATGGGCAAACCGGGGCACTTGCGCCCTGCCACGCACGAAGATCACGCGGCAACCGCCTTGGCCGGTCCATCGCAAGGGGCGCGGCAGCGCAATCGCGCCACCGGCGCCATGCGGGAGCAGTCCGCTTCAGGCCGTTTCTTCGAAGGCCGAAAGAATGGCCTCGGTGA
>JAAZLP010000056.1 GCA_012799265.1 Phyllobacteriaceae bacterium
CCTCCTCCGATGACCGAGAATGAAGGGCTGACAGTGGGCCGCCCTTCGCCACGAAGGGTGAAGCCAGCATAGTCCACATTGCGAGCGGTCCCCCGATAGGAGATCGTGTAATTATGGCCCGCTTCCGCTTTTGGCCCCATGTCGAAAAAAGCTTCCACAACGGGTGGGGGCGCCACCTCTGGCGGAGGCTCAACTGCCGCCTGCGCCACTTGATTGAGCGCGTCTGCGAGTTCCTGCCCTGTCTGTGGCGTCAGCAACAATCCGCCCGTTGCGTCCGCAACGCAGGCCATGACCTCGCCTTCTTCCTTTGTCAGCCCGAAACCAACAACATGGGCGCGAATGGCAATGCCTTCCTGTGCCAAGCGCGCGGCCAACGCGCAGGGGTCGGCTTCGCAGGTCTCAAGGCCATCGGTGACGAGAATGATATCGGCCGATTCTGCTGTCGGCGGAATCATGGAGGCGGCAAGCGCCAGCGAGTCGGTGATGGGCGTCATCCCACGGGGATTAAGACGATTAAGAGAAGCCGACAGCTGGCCAGGGTCGCTAACGCCAACCGGCGCAACGACTTCGATGTCGCTACAGTCGCCGCGGCGATTGTGACCATAGGCGATGACGCCCAATGGCATCGCATTGTCGCGGCTGGCGAAGAAATCGCCAATCACCTCCCGGGCAACCTCAACCTTGCTTTTCCCGCCATCCAACTGGCCCCACATGGATCCGGAAGCGTCGTAGATCAGTATGGAGGCGCTGTCTGTCTGTTGCGCCAGGGTCGGTGCCACCCATCCGGCCAGAGCGCCGAAGGCGCAAATCCCAACCCAGCGAGCAAGATGCCTGCGTCCGGCCAAAGTTCTAAAGTCGTCTCGTCCCACGTAACCGATCCCTCTTTGAGGACAAGGCCGTCAGCCCGTCCAAAACGCCCCAGCCGAAGACTAAGCGGGGTGGTGTGGTCAGTCTTGGGGAGAGCGGAACCAAAATTGGGGAGGACGGTACAAGTGCGCGGGCTCAGCGCAGGCGTGCCAAAGCGCGAACGTCCTTGGGTGCCATGCTATAGACACGGCGGAAGCGGATATTGAACCACGAAAGGTCGCCAAAACCGACCTGCATAGCGATGCTAGAGATACTCGCGCCACCATTACGCGGATCGCTGAGGAGCCTATAAGCCAGCGCCAATCGCCTCTCAGCAACAAAATCGCCGAATGACGTACCCTCTGCTTCAAAAAGAGAACGCAGATATCGCGCGCTGATTCCGTGTCGCTTGGAAATTTGTTCCGACGAGAGGTCATGGGCAGTCAGGTTGGCCTCAATATCCCTTTTGATCGCTTTGAGCCGGGCGGCACGAACCCCTCTTCCCGCCGCGATTTCTGCTGCCTCCCTACTCGCTCCAAGGGCGATGAGAGCCAGATCCTGAACATGGTTTGCGCATTGGGCTGCTTCGTCTGGCCCCAGCTCTGCTATTTCGCGATGCAGGCTGCGCGCGTAATTGAAGAAGAGCCGCCATTGGGGGGTCAGTGCCGCTGTGCCGCGCAACATGTCATTGAGGCCCGAAGTCGCTGAAGTAAGCTGCGCCCTAGGCACGGAAACATAGAATCCTTCCGACGGCTCACCGTGAAACTGGATGACACCCGGCACCTCTCCCGGATCGGCATAGACCAGCCCCGACCTCAGCTCTGCCCGTTCACCGCCGCGCTGTTCGATTGAACAACTTCCCGACAAGGGGATGTGGAACATGACGTTATCGTCGGTGTCAGCCGCATGTCGTTCAGTGCGGACAGCGGTAGATGCAGAATGGAGTCCATATCCCAGAATGAGATTGGGCAAAACGCCGATAGAAGTTTCTGAATCGAAAGAGCTTTTGTCGTCAGGCGAGAAATCAACCTTGGTGATCGTGGCGATCACGCTCTGAAATTCCTCCACGCGCTGTGAGGGTGCATAGTCCTGCGAGCGAATGGAGAGAAGCATCACTTCACCATGGGTTTTGTGTTCTCATGAAGACTAAATATTCTGGTGATGATACATAAAAGGCCGCCTATGTCGACAATTGAGGGCGGGCCTACCCCAGCGTCCTATTGCAGTTTCAGTGCTGCTGTCCACTGTAGATCAATTGTCACGGGAACTGCTCGTGTTTTAGCACGCAACTAGCACGATGTTTTTACGGCGTTGATTTTACAATTATAACGTGCGGTTTACTCCGCATCATAATCCGTGTGTCCCCAGTTCAAATCTGGGCTTCGCTACCAATCAAAACCCCCGGGAAACCGGGGGTTTTTTGTTGCGCTGCTAAATCCGGTTGCCAGCCCGGCCTTCTCTGCTTCTCTGCTTCTCTGCTTCTCAGCTAGAACGATGGCTTTGGGAACAGTGACTTCTGTAATTGACGCGGTGCTGCGACAGACGATGGAGGGTGGCGCAGCGCATAACTGCGGGTCGTCACGTCGTCGCTAGCAACAGAGTGACGGCCACTGGTCACTATAGCGATTTTCCAGAGCCATTTGTCGACGTTTCCTGAGCGGTGAGGCGTTTAGCGTAGATGCGCGGTCCGACTGTGGCCACCGGTTCTGACTGCTTCCTACTGTCCGCACGTATGTGTCGTTTCTTTCCTGCGACCGTTTTACGCTCCAAATTTTTCCATCTCCTGTCAGGTTGCGGCGGCTGGCGTAGGGCAAGAATGCCCCGCATGGACTGCGAGGAGGGTGGTCTGCTGTGACTGATACTATTTTGGATGTTGAGATCGGACCCGCCAATTAGGATGGGCAGGTCGTCAGCATCAATAGTGGTGCATTAAATATTATCGCCAACCCATACAAGCTCGACGGACGCTCATCGAGCCATCCGTTGGATGTTCGCGGTTGGACCACTATGAACACTTTCGCCCTGGTGGAGGGCGAACATGTCCTGGTGTATTCCACCGGCTATTCCGCTCATCGAGAGGCTCTTCTTGCGCATCTGCGTAAGATCGTTGGCCAGCGCACCGTCTCGGTAGCTATCCCGCGTCCGGAATGGGCGTCGATGTGCAATGCACGCGCCATCGCCGATGAGTTTCACAAGAATTTTGATCAGCAGTTCGTTGTGCATCAGAGGCTGATCAATCCGCCCCACCTGCTGCTGGATTTTGATGCTGACAGTGTCGGAGCCAGTTCTGTTTTGGCTGGTTGCCAACTGCGGATGTTGTCGTCAACGACGCGCACGCTAGTCGATCCGAACGGCGAGCGTGGTCTGGACTTCATTGTTCCGGAGCTGAGACTGCTGCCGACAAATTGGGCCTACGACAGCGCAACCAAAACCCTTTTCACTGGCGATGCTTTCTGCTGGGTCTGGAAAGATGAAGAAACTGGTCCTTGGCTGGTTGACGCGCCAGAAACTGATCCAACCACGCTTGAGCGAGTTGCCCACTCCCTTTCCGCAGGAAGGTACTGGTGGCTTGAAGGTGCAGCGACGCAATCCATTCGTGTCGCCATCGCCAGGCTGTTTGAAAACTATGAAGTGCGTTTCATCGCGCCGGACCACGGTGCCGTGATTGCTGGTGAAGCTGTAAGTCGTCATGTCGGCTATCTCGATGAATATCTTCGATTAGCCGCGCGCAATCCGTCGATCGGAATTGAAGCCGGTCAATGGAAAACCAGCAAGATGAGGGCATCAGCATGAGCAATAGTGCACCCGCATTACCGGAAATGCCGCACAATGCGCTCCCGCGAGAAATCGCGCCTGGGGTCTTCTGGCTTGGGGAGTGTTCGCCTGTTCATTACGCGGGAAAATGGCTGCACACCTACAACTCAGCTTTCATGGTCGTCGGCGAAAAATTCGCCGCCATGGTGGAAACCGGCATTCCTTCGGTCGGCAATGTTGTCATCGCCCAAGTCGAGAGAATTCTCGAAGAACGTGGTGTGCCCCTCAAGTACATCTTCGTCACCCACTCCGAGATGTCGCACTGTGGCAGCGTTGGTCGGCTGTTGCGCCGCTATCCCGAAGCGCACACCTATGGCGAGATTTCCGACCTGCATCTGGTCTATCCGGGTTTCGAAGATCGGATTCACTTCTGTGAGCCGGGTGAAACATCTGATCTCGGTGGCCGGGAAATCCTGACTGTTGAAAGTGTGTTCCGAGACCTGATCCACAGTCGGTGGTTCCTGGATACGAAGGAGCGCGTGCTGTTCCCTGGCGACGGCTTTGCCTATTCCCACGTTCACGACGACAAGGAATGCGGGCTATTCGCTGAGGAAGCGCCGAAGGTGGATATTCCAACCCAGATGCAGCGCTTTGCAACGCTGGCGTTCCACTGGACCGGCTATGTCGATATCGAGCCTTACGTGCAGCGTTTGGATGATCTGTTTGTAGAACTGGGGGTTGAGGTCGTTGCGCCAACCCACGGCCTGCCGATCCGGGATGCAAAGAACTCGATGCCGATATTCCGCGAGGGGTTCCGGGGCATGAGCGACATCCACGCCACCGAGTTGGACATCGAAATTTACGACATTTAACCGGCCTCACGACCTGGAGGAGAGCTTCGGCTCAATAGGTCATAGGCAAAAAGGAGGAGAGAGGAAGATGCTCACGCGTCTTGTTTTTGCTGCGGCAGCAGCTTTGCTAAGTTTTCCTGTGTTAGCTCAGGAATATCCAACTGGTCCCGTTACCATTGTTGTTCCGTTCCCTCCCGGCGGGGCAGGCGACGTGACGGGACGTCTTTTGGCGGACCAGTTGGGAACAACGTTGAACCAGACGTTCGTGGTCGACAATAAGCCGGGCGCAAATACGGCCATTGGCATCAATTCGCTGGTACAATCCCAGGGCGACGGCCATACGATCGGCATAGTCTCCTCATCGCTTCCAATCCTGGATTTGATCCAGTCCGATTTCACGGTCGATTATGAGGAGGGTTTTAAGCCGGTCGCAATGCTGAACCGCGGGACCCTCGTGCTCGTCGTGCGTTCGGATTTGCCCGTGGAGACCTTTGGCGAGTTCATCGCGCTCGCTAAAGAAAAGCCCGGCGAGCTCGATGCTGCAGGTGCCGGCGGCGCTACTGACCGCCTGGCATTGGAAATGCTGCACAGCGTTGCTGACATAGAAACCCTCTATGTTCCTTATCAGGGTGGCGCCGCAGGTCTAACAGCGATGCTGAACGGTGAAGCTGCTTTCGGTTTGTTCCCAATCGTGACAGTTGGGCCGCATGTCGAAACGGGCGCCTTGCGGCCGCTTGCAGTGACGATGTCGACCCGCAGCCCTCTGCTACCGGATGTCCCGACGATCGCCGAGTCCGGTTATCCCGAATATGACATGTCGTATTGGTTTGGTGTCATAGCACCTGCATCCACGCCCGATGATCTTGTCGTAAAAATCAATGAGCTGATAACGACTGCCACGGCTTCAG
>JAAZLP010000057.1 GCA_012799265.1 Phyllobacteriaceae bacterium
AACACCCCTGGCTTCAAGGTCGAAATCGGCCCGGAAAACCGCTTCATCTATTTCGGCTATCGCTTTGGCGACGAGCCGCTGAAGTCCTCGAACATCACCGACTCCAACCCCTTCAATAACCCCAAGGTTCGCGAAGCCATGGAACTCGTGCTTGACCGCGATGCGATCAAGCAGGTCGTGATGCGCGGCCAGTCGATCCCGACCGGTATCCCCAACCCGCCCTTCGTGCGTGGCTGGACCGAAGAGCTCGATGCTTATCCGGCTCCCGATGTGGAAAAGGCCAAGGCACTGATGGTCGAAGCTGGTTACCCGGACGGGTTCTCGGTGACGCTCGACACCCCGAACAACCGTTATGTCAATGACGAGGCGATCTCGACAGCCTATGTCGGCATGCTCGGCCAGATCGGCATCAACGTCACCCTCGCCTCGCGTCCGGTTGCCGAACACAGCCCGCTCATCCTTGCCAACGAGTCGGACTTCTACCTGCTCGGCTGGGGCGTTCCGACCTTTGACTCGGCCTATGTGTTCAACGATCTGATCCACTCGAAGACCGATCTGCACGGCACCTACAACGTCGGCCTCTACTCCAACCCGGAACTCGACGAGAAGATCATCGCTCTCGGCACCATGGATGACCTGGATGCCCGCGATGCGACCGTTGCCGAAATCTGGAAGGTCGTGAAGGAAGATCGCGTGCTGATGCCGGTCCACAACCAGGTCCTGGCCTATGCAATGCGTGAAGGCGTGACGCTGCCGGTTCAGCCGGAAAACCAGCCGAACATGACCACGGTCACCTTCGACTAATTTCCGAAAATCGTGAGCCGCCGCGCGGAGGGCATCTCCTGCGGCGGCTCCCCTTTTTAAGGGGGCAAAATGCTCGCCTTTATCGCCCGACGGATTTTCCAATCCATCATCGTCATGCTCGTCGTGGCGTTTATTGCTTTCTTGGTTTTCCGCTATGTCGGTGATCCGCTGGCCGCCCTGCTCAGTCAGGATGCCAAGCAGGCCGACTACGATGCCGCGCGTGAGCGGTTGGGGCTGGATCAGCCCTTCTACGTCCAATTCTACCACTTTGTGGTCAATGCCCTGCAAGGCAACTTCGGCATTTCCTATCGCCTGCAGCAGCCGGTGAGCCAGTTGATCCTTGAGCGCCTGCCTGCCACCATCGAGCTGGCCGTTGCTTCGGCAACCATCGCTCTGGTCTTCGGCGTGCTGCTGGGTATCTATACCGCACTGCGCCCCCGGGCCTTCTCGTCCGGCGTAATCATGACGGCTTCGCTGGTTGGCGTGTCTCTGCCCACCTTCCTCATCGGTATCGGGCTGATTTATGTCTTTGCGGTGGAGCTAAAATGGCTCCCATCCTTCGGGCGCGGCGAAGTCGTTCAGATCGGCTGGTGGCGCACCGGGCTCCTGACCCAGTCAGGGCTTCGCTCGCTGATCCTGCCGGCGATTACACTCTCGCTTTTCCAGCTGACGCTGATCATGCGCCTCGTGCGCGCCGAAATGCTCGAAGTGCTGCGCACCGACTATATCCGCTTTGCCAAGGCCCGCGGCCTCAGCCAGCGCGCGATCAATTTCGGCCATGCGCTGAAGAACACCATGGTTCCGGTGATTACCATTACCGGCCTGCAGCTCGGCTCGGTCATCGCTTTCGCGATCATCACCGAAACCGTGTTCCAGTGGCCGGGCGTGGGCTCGCTCTTCGTCAACTCGGTTGCCGCTGTCGACGTGCCCGTCATGGCCGCCTATCTCGTCTTCGTGGCGTTGGTCTTTGTCGTGATCAACCTCATCGTCGACATCCTCTATTTCATCGTCGATCCGCGCCTGCGTGACGGCGCAAAAACCGGGAGGTAGTATCATGACCGATCTGCCCCAAACGCCCGCAGAGCCCGTTGCGGCTCCCAAGACGTCGCGCTTGAAGATGTTCCTGAGGTCCGACATCGTCTGGTCCTATCGGCATTCGCCGGTGACCATCGTTGCCTCGATCGTTGCGCTGCTGCTCATCCTCATGGCGATCTTCGCCCCGTGGTTGGCGCCCTATAATCCGTTCAACCCGGCGACCCTCAACCTGATGGACGGCTTCACGCCGCCCAATTCGACCTCCATGGGTGGCCGCTATTTCCCGCTCGGCACCGACAGCCAGGGCCGCGACATGCTCTCGACCATCATGTATGGCTCGCGCGTGTCGCTCTTCGTGGGCATTATGGCGACGCTGTTCGCCATGGTCATGGGCGTGGGTCTCGGCCTCGTCGCCGGCTATCTCGGCGGCCTCTGGGATGCGATCATCATGCGCGTTGCGGACGTGCAGCTTTCCTTCCCGGCCATCCTTATCGCGCTCCTGATCTTCGGCATTGCCCGCGGCATCATTCCGCCCAACCAGCAGGAAGGCGCGGCCGTCTGGGTGCTCATCGTGGCCATTGGCCTTGCGAACTGGGCCCAGTTCGCCCGTACCGTTCGCGGCGCGACCATGGTTGAACGGCAGAAGGATTATGTGGCCGCCGCCCGCATTCTGGGCGTCAACCCGTTCATCATTCTGCTCCGCCACGTCCTGCCCAATGTCATGGGTCCGGTTCTGGTCATCGGCACCATCGGTCTGGCTCTGGCCATTATCGAAGAAGCAACGCTCTCCTATCTCGGCGTTGGCGTTCCCCCGACCCAGCCCTCACTCGGGACCCTGATCCGTATTGGTCAGCAGTTCCTGTTCTCGGGCGAATGGTGGATCATCTTCTTCCCGGCCCTCACTCTCATCCTGCTCGCTCTGTCCGTGAACCTTCTTGGTGACTGGCTGCGCGATGCCCTCAATCCGAAGTTGCGCTGATGACCGAGCCCGTTCTGTCCATTAAGGACCTCGTCGTCGAGTTTCCCTTCCGCGACGATGTCTTTACCGCCGTCAACGGCGTCTCCTTCGATATCATGCCCGGCGAAGTGCTGGGCGTGGTGGGCGAATCCGGCGCCGGCAAATCGATGACCGGCTCTGCCGTTATCGGGCTTATCGATCGTCCCGGCCGCATTGCTCGAGGCGAAATTCGCCTCAAGGGCGAGCGCATCGACAATCTGCCCGAAGAGCAGCGCGCCAAGCTGCGTGGCAAGCGCATCGGCATGGTCTTCCAGGACCCGCTGACCAGCCTCAACCCGCTTTATACGGTGGGCGAGCAACTGGTCGAAACGATCCGCACGCACCTGCCGCTATCGGAAGCCGAAGCCCGCCAGAAGGCCATCGACCTTCTCGCTGAAACCGGCATCCCCAAGGCGGCTGAGCGTATCGACAGCTATCCGCACCAGTTCTCTGGCGGCATGCGTCAGCGCGTCGTGATTGCTCTGGCCCTGGCGGCAGAACCAGAGCTGATCGTGGCCGACGAGCCTACCTCGGCCCTAGACGTTTCGGTCCAGGCCCAGATCATC
>JAAZLP010000058.1 GCA_012799265.1 Phyllobacteriaceae bacterium
CAATGGCGGATCTTCCTCATCCATAAGCGCCTCGAGCCGATCCAGTTCCGCCGCGCCGTAGCTCTCCACATGCGCATCGGCAAATGGTCCCAGGATCAGGTCCATCTCCTTGGTCCCGCGATGCCAGGCCCGATAGCGCAACCGCTTGCGACGAATAGCAATGTCCTCACCGGCCGTCATTTGACACCCATGATCCAAGTTTGTTCTCGATTTGGACGCGTGTTTACGCGCCTTGGGCTGAGATGTCACCACATTGGTTACCAAGGAAAACAAGCAACCGGCAGCATTGTTTGCCTCGCGGCCAATCCTTACCCTGCGCCCAAGGAGAATCGACCCGTGTCCCGTCCTGAAGCGCTTGAACCGCTGTTCCGTTCGCTCCACACCGTCAAAGGCGTGGGAGACAAGCTGGCTGCGCTGCTGACCCGCTTTTTCGGTGCGCCGGATGGACAGGAAGCCATCGTCCTCGATGTGCTGATGCATATGCCGTCAGGGGTCGTCGACCGTCGCCGCCAGGTGGGCATTGCGGAGGCTTACCTCAACCAGATCGTCACGCTGAAACTGCATATCGATCGCCATCAGCCGCCACCGCGCGGCAAGCCGCATATCCCGCACCGCGTCTTCGCCCATGACGATACCGGCGATATCCAGCTGGTTTTCTTCCGCGCTCAGGGCGGCTGGGTCGAAAAATCGCTCCCCGTCGGGGAGGAACGCTATGTCTCGGGGCAGATCGGCTTTTTCAACGGTGAAAAGCAGATCACCCATCCGGACTATGTGGTCGAGGCCGACAAGTTCGCGACCCTGCCGCTGGTCGAGCCAGTCTATCCGCTAACCAACGGCCTCAGTTCAAAAGCTCTCGCAAAACTGGTACGTCAGGCCGTGGACGCCGTGCCAACGCTACCCGAATGGATCGACGCGGGGACCATGGCTAGCCGCAAATGGCCGAGCTTTGCCGACGCAATGCGCATGGTGCATCTGCCGACCAGCCCGGACGAGGCCGAGCTCTGGTCCCCTGCCCGCCAGCGCCTCGCCTATGACGAATATCTCGCCGGCCAGATCACGCTACAGCTCATCCGTTCGACGACTGTTTCGGCACGCGGCGTGGCCCGCGCTTTTACCGGCCGTCTGACCGAGAAAGTCAGCAGCCTCCTGCCCTTCTCCCTCACCGACGGGCAGAAACTGGCGCTCGATGAAATCTTTGCCGACCTCAAGGCGCCTGACCGCATGTCACGCCTGCTGCAGGGCGATGTGGGTTCCGGCAAGACTGTGGTCGCCTTGATGGCAATGGCGGCCATGGCGGAATCGGGCGCCCAGTCAGCCCTGATGGCGCCGACCGAGCTCCTCGCGTCCCAGCATTTCAGGACCATCCAGCCCATCGCCGAAGCGGCGGGCTTGGGCATTGTGCTGCTGACCGGCAAAATGCCCGCCGCCCAACGTCGTGCTGCATTGGCAGGACTTGCCGATGGTTCGATCCACATCGCGGTCGGCACCCATGCGCTGTTTCAATCTGACATTGAATTCAAGGACTTGGGCCTGACGGTTGTCGACGAACAGCATCGCTTCGGTGTCCACCAGCGTCTCGCGCTCTCGGACAAGGGTAAGCACACCGACCTGTTGGTGATGACGGCAACGCCGATCCCACGCACGCTGGTCCTCACCCACTTTGGCGACATGGCCGTCAGCGTATTGCGCGAAAAGCCGCGCGGTCGCCAGCCGATCGACACCGCCGTTCTCTCGATCAACGACTATCCGCGCGTCGTCGCCCGACTGCAGGCGCGCCTTGCTGAAGGGGCACAGGCCTATTGGGTCTGTCCGCTTGTGGAGGAGAGTGAGGCGCTCGAAGTGGTGAGCGCCGAAGACCGCTTCGCCGAACTGCAAAAAGTGTTTGGCCTCGATGTTGCGCTTGTTCACGGTCGCATGTCGGCCGCGGCCAAGCAGGAGGTCATGGCGCGCTTCAAGGCCAATGAAATCAAGCTCTTGGTCGCAACAACTGTCATCGAGGTTGGGGTCGACGTGCCCAATGCCACGATTATGATCATCGAGCATGCCGAGCGCTTTGGCCTGGCCCAGCTGCATCAGTTGCGCGGCCGCGTCGGGCGCGGCTCACAACGCTCGGCGTGTCTGTTGCTCTATAAGGACCCGGTCAGCGAAACCGCCCGGGCGCGGCTTGAAACCATCAAGTCGACCGAAGACGGCTTTGAGATCGCCGAGAAGGATCTTGAACTGCGCGGCCAGGGCGATCTTCTCGGCACGCGCCAATCCGGCATGCCCGGCTATCGCCTCGCGGTGCCCGATGTGCACCGGCACCTGCTCGAATTCGCCCATGATGACGCCAAGGCCCTGCTCGCGCGAAATCCGGGCCTGACTGGCGAGGAAGGCGAAGCCGCACGCCTTTTGCTCTATCTATTCCGCAAACACTTGGCGATTCCGCTGATCAGGGCCGGTTGATGGGTATGAGCGCGACAACAGAACCCAGACCGGGCGCAACCGGATTTATCGTCCTGCATATCCTCGCCGGGCCGCTCATCGTCGACCTGACTATCGTGCTGCTGCCACTCTCCGGCGCCGTGCTGAACGGTGACTTCAACTTCCAGATGCCACAGGCCGAAGCCGGTGAGATCGCGCTCGTCTATGGCGGTCTATTCGTGTTCAGCTTTGTGCTTGGGCTCGTCCCGGCCGTGCTTCACGCCGTCACCATGATCCTTTTGCACCGCTTCCTAGGCTCAAGCCTGATCTGGCTCGCACTGACGCCTGTAGTTGGCTGGCTGAGCACAATGGTGCTGATCCTGCTCTTCAGCAGCTTTACCCCGCACGCCATCGCGGAAGCTGCGCCTATGGCGCTGCTGGGCAGCGTGGCAGCCATGGGGTGCATGGCGATCGCGTGGGTTCGCCGCATGCCACCGGCACGCGGCAAACTTCCTGCATAGATCGACGGCCTATTCCACCGTCACCGACTTCGCCAGATTGCGCGGCTGATCGACATCCGTGCCCATGAAGACAGCGGTATGATAGGCGAGCAGCTGCACCGGAATGGTCGCGAGGATCGGCGCGACGAAGGGGTGCACATGCGGGATCTCGATGATGTCGGCCACGCCGTGTCCAACAGTCTTGGCACCCTCGGGATCGGTGATGAGGATGATGTTCCCGCCACGTGCGGCAACCTCCTGCATGTTGGACAGCGTCTTGTCGACCAACTCATCGGACGGTGCCACGACAATAACCGGCATGGCTTCGTCGACCAGCGCGATCGGCCCGTGCTTCAGCTCGCCCGCGGCGTAACCTTCGGCGTGTATGTAGCTGATTTCCTTGAGCTTTAGCGCGCCTTCCATGGCGACCGGGAACATCGGTCCGCGGCCCAGATAAAGCACATCCTTGGCCTTGGAGAGGCGCTTGGAAATCTCGACGATCTGCCCCTCGGCACCCAAGGCCTGAGACACGGCAGAGGGCAGCGCCGTCAGTGCGCGCACCATTTCGGTTTCCTGTTCCAGCGAAATCGCGCCGCGCGCGCGTCCTGCTGCGACAGCAAGGCTTGCTAGCGCAGTCAGCTGCGCCGTCAGCGCCTTGGTCGAGGCCACACCGATTTCCGGCCCGCAAAGGATCGGGAACACCACGCCGGATTCGCGGGCAATGGTGGATTCCAGAGTGTTGACGAGGCTCGCCACATGCTGGCCCTGGCTGGCGCAATAGCGCAGCGCCGCCAGCGTATCGGCGGTTTCGCCGGACTGGGAAATGAAGAGCGACAGCCCTCCCTTCTCCATTGGCGGCTCGCGATAGCGGAATTCACTGGCCACATCGATATCGACCGGCAGGCGCGCATAGCGCTCGAACCAGTACTTTGCGATGGCACCAGCATAGTAGGCCGTGCCGCAGGCGCTCATGGTGAGACGCGAAAGATCGGCAAAATCAAACGGCAGGCTCTCTCGGATCGCCACCTTTTCGGCGCCCATATCCACATAATGGCTGAGCGTATGCGAGATGGTTTCCGGCTGCTCGTAGATTTCCTTGGCCATGAAATGGCGATGGTTGCCCTTGTCGACCAGCAGGGCGGAAGCCTGCGAGACCATCTGCATGCGCTGCACCAGCGCATCCTTGTCGTCCCGAATGGTGACGCCCTTGGGCGTGATGACGGCCCAGTCGCCATCTTCGAGATAGGTCAGGCGCGAGGTGAACGGGGCCAGCGCCATGGCGTCGGAGCCGAGATACATCTCGGTCTCGCCATAGCCCACAGCCAGCGGCGCACCATGACGGGCGGCAATCAGCAGGCCATTCTCACCCTTGAACATGAAGGCCAGCGCAAAGGCGCCCTTGAGCTTCTTCAGCGTCCGCGCGACGGCCAGTTCCGGATCGGCACCATTGTCGAGCTCGCGGGTGACCCAGAGCGCGACAGACTCGGTGTCAGTCTGCGTCTTGGGCAGATAGCCATCCTTGGCGAGGTCCTCTAGCAGCTCGCGGAAATTCTCGATGATGCCGTTGTGAACGATGGCGACCCGCTCGGTGGCGTGCGGATGGGCATTGTTCTCGGTTGGCGCACCATGGGTGGCCCAACGCGTATGGCCAATGCCGATATTGCCGTCCAGCGGCTCCATGCCCAGCTTGGTCGCAAGATTGCCGAGCTTGCCTTCCGCCCGGCGGCGGGTAATGGCGCCGGCTTCCAGCGTCGCAACGCCGGCGCTGTCATAGCCGCGATATTCAAGGCGCTTCAGCGCGTCAACGAGCCGCCCGGCAACCGGTGCATCACCGACAATCCCAACGATACCGCACATGCTATTTCCCCTTGGCTGCCTTTTTCGCCAGCGCGCGCTCTTTCAGCGTCGGCGCATAGCCCAGTTTGTTTTCCTGCCGCGCCCGCCCGAAAGCAACCGCATCTGCCGGCACATCATCCGTAATCACACTGCCTGACGCCGTATAAGCGCCGTCGCCGATCTTAACTGGCGCTACCAGCGAGGCGTTGGAGCCGACAAAGACATTATCGCCGATAATCGTCTTATCTTTGTTCACGCCGTCATAGTTACAGGTGATCGTCCCGGCACCGATATTGGTCTTCGAGCCTATCTCGGCATCACCCAGATAGCTTAGGTGCCCCGCCTTGGTACCAGCGCCGATCTTCGATTTCTTCACTTCGACGAAATTGCCCAGATGCACGTCCGGACCGAGTTCGGCGCCACCACGAATACGCGCGAAAGGTCCGATGCTGGAGCCCTCGCCGATCAAGGCATCCTCGATATCACAGAAGGCTCTGATCTCGACATTGTCTTCTATTTTGACGCCCGGGCCAAAAACGACGTTCGGGAAGATCGTCACGTCGCGACCAATCTCCGTATCCCACGACAGCCACACGCTGTCCGGATCGCGCATTGTCACCCCTGCGGCCATCAACTCGTCGCGCCGGATCTGCTGGAAAAGCTTCTCCGCCCGCGCCAGCTGCCTGCGGTCATTGACGCCCATGACGTCGACTTCGGGGGCGAGACCGTAGCCAACCTTCTTGCCGGCCTGATTGGCAAGATTGACGAGGTCGGTCAGGTAATATTCGCCCTGGGCATTATTGGTGTCGATCTTGTCGATGAGATCGCGGAACACCTCGGCGCGGAACGCCAGGATGCAGGCGTTGCAGAGCCCGATTCCGCGCTCCTCATCACTCGCATCCTTGTGCTCGCGAATAGCCAGGAGCCGTTCGCCATCCGTGATGAAGCGGCCGTAACCGGTCGGATCAACCGGCTCGAAGCCGAGGATGGCAACGTCGAGGCCAGCATCCAGACGATCGAGGACGGCCCGGAAATTTTCGCCACGCAGCAGTGGATGGTCGCCATAGACGACGGCGATATAGCCCTCTGCCTTCTCGAACAGCTCGCGCGCCATCGAGGCAGCGTGTCCGGTGCCGCGGGCCACGCTCTGCTCGAAATGCACCACTTCCGGGTCGAGTGCGGAAACACGTTCGCGGATTTCGGCATGCCGCGGACCAGTGACCAGCGCGATCTTGCTCGATCCCGCCTGACGCGCCGCGCGCGCGACATGGCCGACGATCGGCATGCCACCAACAGGATGCAGTACTTTGGGCAGCGAGGACTTCATCCGCGTGCCTTCGCCTGCTGCCAGAATGATGGAGAGCAGTTCCGTCATGGTGCTTGTTCCGACCCTGTTTGCTTGTCGCGTCGCATTTTCACAATTTTATGGCGCGCTATAGTTGGCGAAACCCTAACGACGGGCGCACTCTAGCAGCCGAACACCCCACGATTCGCGGGGCATGGAAGGTTTGCCTTGGCTAAAGCATCAGAACAGTTCAGGCAATCAGACGTAACGATGTGGGGCATTACGGCTCTCGTCTGCGCGGCTCTGGCCGTTTTTGGCTCGAATATTTCCGTGCTGGTGCCACAATCGGTGATTGGCGGCCTGCATCAGCCGCGTGTTGCGGGTGCTTCGATCGAGACACTTCGACAGCAGGTTTCCAACCTGACGCATGAAACCAACCGCATCAAGCGCGAGAACGAGCTGCTTCTCTCCCGCTTTGCCCTGCAGGAAAAATCCGGCAACGAGATTACCCGCAGGGTCGGCGCGCTGGAAGTTACGGTGCCGCAAATGCTGGAGGCCATGCCGCCGGCGACGCTGGTGGACATGGCAAGCCAGACGGCTTCAATCGGCGCCAACGAGACCCTAACATTCAACGCTCAGGGTGGTTCGGTGGCCGTGCGCCAGTCTGCGCTTCCCCAGGCCCAGCCAGCCCAACCCCTGCCTGAGCCGGTCGCTTTGCCAGACATTGCACCCGTTGAGACCGCTCTCGCTGTTCCCGACGAGAATGCCTATGGCATTGCCATTGGCGCAGCTGTCCCCTTTGAGCAGGCGCCGTCGCTGTGGGAAGATCTGACGATCAAACTCGGACCCCTCCTCTTCGGCCTCGCTCCTCTTCTTGCCGACCAGGCGAATGGCGACGACAAGCGCATCGTGGTGGGCCCGATCACGGAGCTGTCGGAGGCGCGCTCGCTCTGCGAACGGTTCGAGCGCGTCTCGATTGCCTGTGTTCCGATGCCCTATGACGGAACGCCGCTGTCGGTAACCCGTTGACGACTGCGGAAGGCGGTTGACACCGGGCCAAGTCCGGTTATGTTCCGCCGCGTCGCCAAGGAGCGACTTGAAGCGTCACCAACGCTCCCTTAGTGGACTGGTTTTCTGGCGCGGCAATTAGAAAATGTGCGCCGGTAGCTCAGTGGTAGAGCATTCGACTTTTAATCGAATGGTCGCGGGTTCGACCCCCGCCCGGCGTACCACCTCCCCCGTCTTTCGCGGCCTGACATTCGCCCATCCGGTTTTGGTCCATGCCGCAAACCTATAATGATCCTGATCCCTATGCAGAGCTCGACTATCGGGCCGACGCAGGTGAGCTGTCCGAAGAGTTTCGTCGACCGAGCCGGATCGAATCGTCGCGACCGCGCCACAAGCCGATGACCCGTACTGGAATCAACGCCAGACCGCGTCGCTTAGGCATTTGAGAATCATCGCCAAGCCGTACTATCGGCAGAGGTCGCCGCTGTGAGCTATCAGGCCCCAGCGCAGGATCAGAAAGGCGGATGGATATGTCCCAGGATACGTCAGACCTGCTGAAAGTGCTGGCGGTGACGCTGCTGCTCTTCGCGGGCAGCACGCTGGTGATGCTCTATGTCATCCTGCTTCTGTCGCAGTACGGCGCCAACCTGCCGATGGTAGGCTCCCTACCCCTTCACGCGCCGCCCGAGCTCGTGCCTGTTCTGGCGGGCAGCGGCGTGTTCGGAACGCTTGCCGCCGTTCATGTCACGGCTTCCGGTATCGGCCTGCTGCTGGCAAGCAATACGATCGATCTGGCGCTGCTGATCGTCGCCAAGGCGGTCGCCGTAGTGATTATGGCCCTTATCGGCTTTTCCGCCGGCCACATGATCTATCTGCAGCTGACGGAAAACACGCCGCTCAATCTCAACCCGCTGCTGCCGGCATTGATCGGGCTGATCGGCTTTCTGATGCTCTCAACCCTGCTCAGCGTTCCGGCATTGCGGCGGCTGGGCAATCTGCGCTTCGTG
>JAAZLP010000059.1 GCA_012799265.1 Phyllobacteriaceae bacterium
AAAAAGCCATAAACGGGCGACGGAAGGTGAGGGGTGAGGCTCCGCGATTCACGTGAAACGCGACGGCTTGTGGAGCAACGGCTTCGGCCATCTGGCACCATTAATACCAAAAGCCCGTAAGGCGCCACAAAGCACATTTTCCGGATAATTCATCCCCGATAACAACTTAAACGCTTGCGTTTGCGACGCGAACTGCGGAATCTGATCTTCAGATTTCGAAATTCGTTGATTTAAGTATGTTTAAACGCGTTATCCCCACTGCCTTGGTGCTCGCCTCGTTTGTTGGCACCGCGCAGGCTCAGGACATTACAAGCGCCACCGGTCTGTTTTTCGACGTCAATGTGGGCGCGGCATTTCGTTCCGGCACGTCCAATACGACCACCGGCGGCAGGTATCACAGCGGCAACGTCAAGGATGTCCATTTCTCAGAGGCCTACGCGGTCGGCGGCCAGATCGGCTATCGCCTGTCCCAGGAATTGGCCGCCTTCGTCAGCGTCAACCATATATCGGGCGGGTTGAACTGGGCGGCGTGGTATCCGGGGATTGAGGATAGCCGATTCAGGTCAAGGGCCAATTCGACGTTGATCCTGGCGAACGCCGCCTATTCCTATTCCCTGTCAGAGGCCACAGCTCTCACCGCCACCGCCGGGCTGGGGCTCTCGATCAATGGTCTATCCAACATCTTTGAATCCAGCACAACATCGGGCGAGTTCGCAAAGGTTGGCAACAACACGCAGTATGACACCGCCGCGCGTCTTGGCCTCTCCCTAAGTCATCAGATTGCCCCCAGCCTGACCCTCGGGCTTGACGGTGCGTTGGCCTATACCGGCGGTTTTTCAACGGGGCACAGCCGCTACAATATCGATTTCAAAGCGAATGAGGCAATTGGTCCCTATGCCGTCCAGAATGTCTGGGCTGCCACGGTCACGGCTTCGCTGAAGGCCAGCTTTTAGTCTCCAGAACGGCCCGCCCCAGCCTCCGGAGCGCCTGCGCAAGGCAGTGATACTTTGGAACCGCGCCATCCCGCTCACGAAGGCTAACTCATCCGGGCGTAAAGGCTTTCCGGGCGGATATTATCGTCGATGCGGAAGCGATGGTCGGCAGGCGGATGCGCGCGCTGGCCGCATTCCATGCGCGGACAGATGCGGCAGCCGACGCCTATCGGCACCACCTGCAGTTCGCTGGTGAGGTCGATGCCGTCCGAATAGATCATTTCCTTGGCGTGGTGGATGGAACAGCCCAGGCCGATGGAGAGATAACGCCGGGGGGCATTGTAGCGGTAGTCGCCCTTGGTGATGGTGCGCGCGATGCAGAAATAGCGCTGACCATCAGGCATCTGGCTGACCTGGACATTGATCCGCTCGGGCGAGAGAAACGCCGCATAGATATTCCAGCGCGGACAGGCGCCGGAATGGCGCGGAATGTGGATGCCGGACAGGGAGAAGCGCTTGGAAATATTGCCGGCAATATCGGTGCGCACGAGATGCAGCGGAATGCCGGAGGCGCCTTTGCGCTGTAGCGTCGTCATGCGGTGGCAAACCTGCTCAAACGAGGCGCCGAAACGTCGGCCGATCCGTTCGATATCGTACCGATAATCGCGGCACGCCTTCAGGAAGGGCGCATAGGGCATGATCAGCGCGGCGGCGAAATAAGACGAGAGCACGTTGCGCGCCAGGGCAGGGGCGTCGCCCTCCGGCAAATCAGCCTGGGCAATGATCTCGTTTATCTCTCGCTCTCCTCCCAGCTGGCCAACCAACTGAGCTAGAAGGAAATTAGCCGTTTCGGGGAGCAGGAGATCGGAGAGCAGGATCTGCCGGCGGGCCTGATCCATCTGGCGGGCGATACCGTGCGGCAGGAAGGCCAAGCGCGCCTCAAGCCCGAAAACATTGAAGAGATATGTCCGGATACCCGCGTCGAAGGTGTCGCCGGAATTGGCGACATCGCCGGCAATGCGCTCGGCTGCTTCTTCGAGGCTCGGGAAATGGTTGGAATTGGCCTGTAGAAAATCCGAAATAGCGTCGGTGGCGAGGTGGAAGGGCTCATTCTCGCCCGGTGCCGTGTTCGGGGCATCACCGCCCGAAGCGATCAAGCGATAACGGTCATAGAGTTTGAGTACCGCACGCGCGGCGGCTGGATTGGCATGGGCAAGATCGCGTATCTCGAGATTGGTGATGTCGCTATCGGCGAAAAGATCGTCGCCGAAAGCCTCCATCAGGTCGCCAACCAGGCGCCCCTCATCACCTTCAACAAGTTCACCCGGCTCCACGCCAAAAAAGCCGGCAATGGAGAACAGCAGCGGCACAGTGACTTTGCGCCGGTTGTGCTCGATGAGATTGAGGTAGCTGGGAGAAATACCCAGCGCCGTGGCCATATCAGCCTGATTGAGATGCCGCTGCCGACGCAGGCGCTTGATACGCCCGCCGATCTGACTTTCCGTCGTTTCCGCCACTTACCCCTCCCCGCCAATTTGACAGGCTTTACAAACCCGGCAGCCGATTTTTACAGCCGCTTTACAGCTTTACCGAGCTTGTTGCGCTTATTTCTTGCATTCGGACCCGTTCTGTCAAATCTTTACATTAACAACGAGGAGAAATTGTCGTGACCCAGTCCAGCGATATGCGCGACGAATACATCACCATCATCGCCCCGACCGCTAACGAGGCCATGGCGCAGTTCAAGGCTCGCGGCCTGGCCGATCAGGGCTATTCCATTGCCGGTCGAATTGGTCGCCACCAGTTCACGCTGGTTGGTGGTGAAGACACCCAGGAATTGTTCTCTGGCGCTGGCATGATCGCCGCCACTTTCAGCCGCCGCGTCGCCAGCTAGGCGACCCTTCGTTCCCAAGTTTCACGTGAATCAAACACCTATCGCCGTCCCAGCGGACGGCGAAGCTATGTCCCAATGAGGAGAATCACATGCTGGACAAGCCACATCAGCCGGAAGCCTTCCCTGCTCCGGAATATGCGCCGGATCGCTGGAAGAATATCGCACGCAACTATACGCCTGCGGATGTCCGTCGCCTGTCCGGCTCGCTCCCCATTCGGCACACCCTGGCAGAAAATGGCGCCAAGAAGCTTTGGCAGCTGCTGCACACGGAAGATTTTGTGCCGACGCTGGGCACCTTTACAGGCAATCAGGCCGTTCAGCAGGTGAAGGCTGGGCTCAAGGCCATCTACCTTTCTGGCTGGCAAGTCGCTGCAGACGCAAACTCCGCTGGCGACATGTATCCCGACCAGTCGCTTTATCCGGTGGACAGCGTTCCGGCCGTGGTCAAGCGCATCAACAAGTCGCTGCTGCGCGCTGACCAGATCCAGACAATGGAAAAGGCTGATGGCATTGCCACCACCGACCATGATTTCCTCGTTCCGATCATTGCTGACGCTGAAGCCGGTTTCGGTGGTGCGCTCAATGTTTTCGAGCTGATGAAGGCGATGATCGACGCCGGCGCTGCCGCCGTTCACTTCGAAGACCAGTTGGCCAGCGAAAAGAAGTGCGGCCATCTGGGTGGCAAGGTGCTCGTGCCCACCAGCCAGTTCGTGCGCACCCTTAATGCAGCCCGCTTGGCATCGGACGTCATGGGTGTTCCGACGCTGATCATGGCCCGTACCGATGCTGAAGCCGCGCGCCTCATCACTTCGGATATCGACGATTATGACAAGCCGTTCGTGACCGGCGAACGTACCTCGGAAGGCTTCTACCGGCTCAAGGGTGGCATCGAATGTGCGATTGCACGCGGCCTTGCATATGCGCCTTATGCCGACCTGATATGGTGCGAAACCTCGACGCCTGATCTCGCCGAAGCGCGCAAGTTTGCTGAAGCCATCCGCAAGGAATATCCCGAGCAGATGCTGGCCTATAACTGCTCACCGAGCTTCAACTGGGCCAAGCACATGGACGAGGCCGCCATGGCCAAGTTCCAGCGCGAACTAGGCGCGATGGGCTACAAGTACCAGTTCATCACGCTGGCAGGCTTCCACAATCTGAGCCTGACGACGTTCAACCTGGCTCGCAACTACAAGGAAAACGGCATGGCCGGTTACTCGCAGTTGCAGCAGGCCGAGTTTGCTGCCGAACAGCACGGCTTCTCGGCAGTACGTCACCAGCGCGAAGTGGGCACCAGCTATTTCGACGCTGTGTCGCTGACCGTCAGCGGCGGCCAGAGCGCAACCACTGCGATGGCCGAATCCACCGAGACCGCTCAGTTCCACTGAGCCAACAATCCGCGCCGGGGAAAGCTCCCCCCGGCGCGGATTCACGTGAAACACACTCAGAAAATTCCCGCGGCCAACTCACCCAACTGTCCAATCTGAATGAAGCCGAAAGCCAGCCCGCCCAGCCAGAGCGCATGGACCAGGACAAGCACCCAGGTCGTCGCGACGTAGCTGGCCTTCCGCGTCTTGTGGCGAAACAGGGCCTGAGCAACAAGGCCGCCAATAATCCCGCAGCAGAGATCGATGGTCAAAAGCGTGGCTTCACTGGTCCGCCATTG
>JAAZLP010000060.1 GCA_012799265.1 Phyllobacteriaceae bacterium
GATAGTGACCGCCACCAACGCCGGGCGCGATGCGCGGATAATTGGTGATGGTCAGATCATCGGTCATCAGCGTTGCGAAGGCGACGAGCTGGTTCGAGTTCGACGGCATCATGGCCGACTTGCCCATCACCACCATGGTCGTTTCAAGCGGGCCATTAGTGTCGAGCGCCTGCGTTTCGGCGTCGACGCAGATCTTGTCGGCGCGCATCTGGTTCCACATGGTGAACCATTCGATGGCCGCGTCGGCATCAAAGCCGAGCTTGCCGTCGGCGGTATAGAGCGCAAGGCCCTTCTGGCGGAGCCAGTTGTCGAGCATGGGCTCGGAGCCCGAACCATCGGCGATGACGCGGATGCCGCCGCGGATATTCTTGGAGAGGAAAGCCTCACCCATGGCGCGGATGTCGTCATAGGTGGTGTCGCGGTTTGGCAGGTCGATGCCGGCTTCTTCGAAGGCAGAGACATTGACCAACTGGGCCACCGAATTGGCGCCGAGCGAAATGCCATAGAGCTTACCGTCGACCTTGCCGCCTTCGAGCTGGTCTTCGTCAAAGCCGTCGAGCTTGAGCGCACCGCCGACATATTCATCAAGCGGGGCAATGGCACCGCGCTTGGCGTATTCCACGATGAAACGATAATCCATCTGGATGATGTCGGGCGCGTTGCCGCCAGCGGTTTCGGTTGCGAGCTTGGGCCAGTAGTCGCCCCAACCGAGGAAGCTGGAATCGACGTCGACGCCGTTGGCTGCCTTGAACAGGTCATTGACGCCATAGGTGCGGTCGGCGCGCGCCTGACCGCCCCAGAAGAACTGGCGCAGGCCAGCGGACTGGGCGAAGCTCGGGCTGATACCAAGGGCTCCGGCAGCGGCCAGAGCGGAGGTTCCCATAAGGAACTGACGGCGATCGATTTTCAGAGTCATGTTTGTCCTCCCGTAATGCCTGCGCTCCCGACCATCGGGGCCTGCAGGACAGCGACTGGAAGTCGCTAAATCACCAACTGGTTACTATCGACCCTCCTCCGGATCGCTCATTCTGCCTCGCTTAGTAGCTGTTATTCCTCTACTTTCAGCGCTTTCGCCTTCTCACAAATAACCAGTCAGTTACCGCGTCTATCATACTAAGGTCGAGCAGGGCAAGATTCTTGTATGGAAGAATTTGGCGCGCCATGACGGCCCTCTGGTCATTCTCTCTAACGTTCTGGAAATCCCCTTAGTCGACCCCACTCCCGAGCCGACACGGAGCAGTCTTGCGCAAAAGGGGGCGCTGGAAAACTACAAAATTACCGGCTTACTATAGAGCCCATCTATGGGAGGAGCCTATGGACAAGTTATTGCTACAGTTTTTGGCGGTGGCGGACACCGGATCGCTGAGCGCGGCAGCGACCGCCCTGCGCATTACCCAGCCGACACTCACCTTCAACATGCGCCGGCTGGAAGAAATGGTGGGTGCCCCGCTGTTCCAGCGCTCTTCCCGCGGCATGCGGCTCACCCGCTATGGCGAGACGCTTTATGAGAACGCCCGCGTGATGAACCGGCTCTATGACAATGCCATCACCGCCATTGCCGGGCAGAAGCGGGGTACGGAACGGGGCCTTGCCATCGGCACCGGCTATTCCTGGTGGACGCTGTTCCTGCGCGATTTCATCATCGAGTATCAAAACGAATTTCCGGCCGCGCCGGTGCAGGCGAGCCTCGGGAACCAGCTGCGTCTGATGGACCAGCTGCTCTCGGGCGACATTTCCCTCTTTCTCGCCCATGAGATCGACGGGTTGAGCCCCAATATAGGTACCGATTTCGTGCCGCTGACGCGGGTCTATAACGCCTTCTTCGTGCGCGAGGGCCATCCGCTGCTAGGCGCGCCTCGGACGCGGGCGGAAATCGACGCCTATCCCTTCGTCATCAGCTCACTTGCGGAAAGTCGGCACGAACGGTTCTTTGATCCGGCCCGGCGCCGGACGCGGGTCGAAACCATCTTTGATCGCGCGCACTATGCCTTCCGGAGCAATTCACTGGCCGCCTGCGTCGACTATGCCCTCTCCACCGATGCAGCGCTGCAGCACACCCATGTGATGCGGGAGAATTTTGCGCAACGGGGCCTCTTTGAAGTCGAGCAGAGCCAGGAGCCGCGCTATGCGATCACTGGCATCTATGTTCTCCGGGAGAGGCGCGGCGAGGATCGGATCGAGGATCTGATCGCCCGGATCACGAGAGCCTGCTACGCCGTGTTGCCGCCGCTTGATTGATGCGAAAAATCTTCCCGCAGGGAAGCTAACATGTTAGTCTAGGCGCATGCAGCAAGCCTCTACTCTAGACCCCGTCGGATCACTTCAACCCAAGGCACCCAGCCCCGACCGCCTCGCGGCCGGCGAACGCGTGGCCGCGCGCCTCAAGGGCGTCATCAAGGGCGCGATCCATACCGATCCGCTGATGACCTATGCCTGGAGCGGGGATGCCAGTTCCTACCGGCTGATCCCGGCCGTGGTAGTGTTCGTTAATTCCGAGGACGATGTCCGCGCCGTCTTCAAGGCCGCGCGTGCCGAAGGATTGCCGGTGACGTTCCGGGCGGCCGGCACTTCGCTCTCGGGGCAGGCACAGACCGATGGCGTATTGGCTGTGTTGGGGGATGGCTGGCGCAAGCTGTCCATCCATGAGGGGGCAGAGCAGATCACGCTGGGACCGGCGATCATCGTCGCCGAGGCCAACCGCGCGCTAAAACCCTTCAACAAGAAGATCGGGCCGGACCCGGCAAGCCAGGCGACCTGCAAGATCGGCGGCGTGGTCAACAACAACTCGTCTGGCATGTGCTGCGGGGTGGCGCAGAACACCTATCACACCATGGCACGCCTTCGGATCGTGCTGACCGACGGGACGATGCTGGATTCGGGCGATGCGGCAAGCCGCGATGCGTTCCGCATCAGCCATGCAGAGCTGCTCAAAGGCCTTCACCAATTGCATCACGAGGTGATGGCGGATGAGGAGCTGGTAGCGCTGATCCGGCACAAATACCGGATCAAGAATACGGTCGGCTATTCGATCAATGCGCTGGTCGATTATCACGACCCGCTCGACATTCTCACCCATCTCATCGTCGGCTCGGAAGGCACGCTCGGTTTTGTCGCCGAGGTCACCTACAACACGGTGCCCGAGCATCCGTTCAAGGCAACGGGGCTCATCCCCTTCCCCGATCCGCAGTCCGCTGGTCGCGCCATTATCGAAATGGCCAATGGCGGGGTGCAGGTGACGACCGGCATCACGGCGGCCGAATATAGCGAGCGCCGGGCGCTGGCGACGGTGGAGCATTTGGCACCCATGGCGCCGCTCCTGCCCTGGCTGACGGAGAATTCGCCGGCGGTGCTGATCGACGTGACGGCGCCGGATGCAGAAACGCTGGCAGCGGAAGTCGCCAAGGCGGAAGACCTGCTGCGCCGACATGGGGCGACGCATATCGAGTTCTCGACGGACGAGCATCGCAGTCACGCGCTCTGGGATATCCGCAAGGGCTTCTTTACCTCGGGTGGCGCGGCGCGGCCCAAGGGCACATCGATGCTGACCGAAGACGTGGCGGCGCCGATCGAGCGGCTGGCCGAATTCGTGGTCGACATGCGCAATCTGCTCGATGCGCATGGCTATGACGACGCGATCATTTTCGGGCACGCGCTGGCGGGCAATCTCCACTTCCAGATGAGCGACAACTTTGCCCAGCCCGGTGCTGCGGAAAAGTTCGACATCTTCAATCAGGAACTCTCCGAGTTGGTCTCGGTGCGCTATGGCGGCTCGCTCAAGGCCGAACATGGCACGGGCCGCGCCATTGCGCCCTTCGTGGAAGCGGAATGGGGCAGCAAGGCCTATGCGATCATGCATCGGATCAAGGCGCTGTTTGACCCGGAAAAGCTGCTCAATCCGGGTGTGCTGCTCAATGACGATCCCAAGATCCACATCAAGAATCTGAAGGTCATGCCGCTGGCGGACGATCTGGTGGACCTCTGCATTGAATGCGGGTTCTGCGAGCCAGCCTGCCCCAGCCATCACATGACGCTGACGCCGCGCCAGCGCATTGCCGTGACGCGCGAGCGGGCGCGGCTTCGCGAAACGGGCGAAGACCCGGCGCGGCTGGCGCGGTTTGAGGCCGATTTCCAGTATGCCGGGATGGATACCTGCGCGGCGTGCAATCTCTGCTCGCTGCGCTGCCCGGTGGGGATCGAAACCGGCACCATGATCATCGGCGAACGCGCGAATCGGCGTGGCAAGACGGCACAATCGGTGGCCGAATTTACCGCCGACCATCTGGGCGCGGTCGAAAGCTTCATGCGCGGTGGGTTGGGCCTTGCCGACGTGGCGCGCGCGGTCATTCCGGCGCCGGCGGTGGAAGCGATCACCGAAACGGCACGCAAGATCACGGACAAGAAGATGCCGCGTGTTTCCCGAGCGCTGCATAACGGCCCCGGCGCCCCCAAGGCGAAGGACAATCGGCAGGATCCGCGCAAGAGCGGGTTCCCGGTGCCGATTTCGCAGTCGGGACGGCCAAGCATCGTCTATTTCCCGGCATGTCCGAGCCGCATGTTTGGCGCGCCCAAGACCAGCCACGGCCTCCTCGATACGCCGCAGGCCATGGTGACGCTGCTTGAGCGGGCCGGATATGATGTGATCGTGCCGGAAAAGCTCAATGGCCAATGCTGCGGGCAACCGTTCCAGTCGAAAGGCTTTCCTGAGCAGGCGGCCCAAGTCGGCGGCGCGCTCAAGGCTGAGCTGTCGCAGCTCTCTTATGGCGGACAATTGAGCGTTGTGACCGACGCCTCAACCTGCGCCAAGCATCTCAAGGAATTTCCGGGCGATGCCGTGGTCAATGACTCGGCGCAGTTCCTCGTCGAGCATGTGCTGCCGAAGCTGACGATTACCCAGAAGCTGTCGTCGATTGCAGTGCACCACAATTGCTCGGCGCAGCGCTTGGCAGAACAACCGGCGACGGAAGCCCTGGCGGCAGCCTGCGCGGAGAAGGTTGCCGTTCTGAACTCCATTACCTGCTGCGGCTATGCAGGCGACAAGGGGCTCTTCATTCCCGAGCTCAATGCGCATGCCACGCGGCGCGTCGGCAATGACATTCCGGATGGGTGCGAACTGGGCGCTTCGACGGTGTCGACCTGTGCGTCGGGGCTGACGGAGCGGGCGGGCGTGCCGTTTGTCAGTCTCGCGAGCCTCCTCGAATGGGCGTCGCGCTAAGAAAAAGGGGGCGTCGCTGACGCCCCCTTATCAATCAAACACTTCGTTGGGATAGACGCCCCAAAGCTCTTCCTGGCGGACCCAGCCGGAATAGCTGGCGCGTTCGCCGGGCTGGCCGGCCGAGACGTCGCACCAGGTCCCGGTGCATTCCTTGATGGAAACCTTTGCCCCGGCAGCAAGGCGCGCGCGCAGGGCCGAGTTCTCGTTCGCCTGGGCATGCATGCCGACTTCGCCATTGGCCATGATGGGCGCAGCATAACCGGCGCGGGCACCGGCAAGCAGGCTCTGGTGGACCCAGCCCTCATCGCCTTCGGCATCGCGAATTTTGCGCCAGGTATCGAATTCCTGGATGATCTCAACGGGAATGCCGGAGACCAGATAGTTCCACGCAATGTCATAGCGCGTGCCCGGACCGACGCGAACATTGATGGGATTGGAGCGGGTGGTGACGAATCGCGGCAGCGGCAAACCGCTGGGATTATCCTGCGCCAGGACGGGTGCAGCCGCCATCGGCGCTGCAAATGCCGCTAAGAAAACAAAAAAAATGGCGCGGGCGCGGCCCAGAATTTCGGCCAAACAGAACATCACTTTGCAGACGCGTTGGAATTGCCCTATCACTAGGTCATGAACCTTAATGGTCGCTGAAGGTTGGCATCGTTCCAGCCGCAGCTGTCCGCCATCTGGTGCACATGAACTCAGACAAACCGAAAATCCTTGTGACGCGACGGCTGCCGGCCAGCATTGAATCGCGCATGGCGACATTGTTCGATTGCAAGATCAATGAAGCCGACAAGGCGCTGACCGGCGCGGACATTCTGGCGGGTCTTGACGGCAGGGATGTCCTGGTTTCGACCATTACCGACCGCATCGACGCCGAGCTGATCGGCAAACTGCCGGACAGCGTGCGACTGATCGCGCAGTTCGGCAATGGCGTCGACAATATTGATCTTGAGGCGGCTTGGGCGGCGGGGCTCACCGTCACCAATACGCCATCCGTCCTCACCGAAGACACGGCCGATATGGCCACGGCGCTGATGCTCGCCCTGCCCCGACGTCTGGTCGAGGGCACGCAGATACTGCTGCGCGACCGCACCTGGGCGGGCTGGTCACCGACATCGATGCTGGGGCACCGGCTGCGCGGCAAGGCGCTGGGCGTGGTCGGCATGGGCCGGATCGGCACCGCGGTGGCGCATCGGGCGCGGGCTTTCGGGCTTTCGATCCATTATTATTCCCGCCAGCAAAGGCCGCTGGCGGTGGAGACGCCGCTGGGCGCGCGCTACTGGGACAATCTCGATGCCATGCTGGAAGAGGTCGATATTGTCTCTCTCCACACGCCGCTGACACGCGACACGCATCACATCCTCTCGGCGGAGCGGATGGCGCTGATGAAGCCCGGCGCCTATGTCGTCAATGTCAGCCGTCCCGAACTGCTGGACGAGGCTGCGCTGATCGAGCGGCTGGAAGCGGACCTGCTCGCCGGGGCCGCGCTTGATGTCTTTGACAATAGCAATGGCATCAATCCGCGTCTGCTTGCGCTCGCCGAAAAGGGCAGCGTGGTGCTGACCGGTCACATGGCGTCGGCAACGCTGGAAGCGCGGATCGAGATGGGCGAGGCGGTGATCGTCAATATCCGCGCCTTCATGGATGGCCATCAGCCGCCGCATCGCCTCCTGCCGGACAAACTGCTGGCGCGGGCCGCGCGCGCCTGAGGCTGCAGCGAACTGTTGCAGCAATCCCCCAACGGCCTGCCCTTTGCGCCCTTTGTCCCTGCCGGGCCTTGCGTCCACCCGGCATCAATCCTAATCGTCGGCTATCGGCAGCTGGCGAGGGTTGCTGCCGAGAGGGTGGGGCATCATGCCTCGGTTCGCTATGGGAGAGCCCCTTGGCTTTCAAGAAGTTTGCACTGCCGCTTGTGGCGCTGGCCGCGTTGACCGGTCCTGTCATTGGGCAGGATGGCGGTAATCATGGCCTGCCGATCAGCAGCGCCGGTAATCTACTGGAACTGGCGACGCTCGGACACAAGGTGGTGATGCCTTTCCCGGCCTGGCTTGCCGACCGATCGCCGGATGCGGCTTCGCTGCGCGATATCACGACGGTGAAATTCTCGGAAATCGGCGACCAGGCGACGCTCGAAATCTATCCCCGCGGCGAGGGCGAGGCGTTCTGGAGCACGCTTTATGGTGCGCGCATTACCCGCCAGGCGGACGCGACGCTGGAGCAGATGCGCAGCGTGATCATCGATGTCTATGCCCGCGCCTGCCGTCCGGAAACCGTGGCGCTGTTCCAGCTTGAGCCGGATGAAGGAGATGCCATTCCCCCGCTCGGCTTTGTCTGTGGCGAATACCTTCACGCCACCGGTTATGTGGGCAGGGGCGAGGTCATGGTGATGGGCTTTTACAAGTCCGAAACCGGCTCTGCCATGATCTACCAGGAATGGCAGGGAGAGGCGTTCAATCCATCGGATTCGACGACCTGGCCGGTCTCCACGGAAGAGATCGAAGCGCGTATCGCCCAGCTCAAGACCGAAATCGCATTCGGTCCCGTGGATTGACGGCGGGCCGCTGAAGGCCTAAGCCGCAAGCCCATGAAGAAAGACCACAAGCCCACTGGCCCAAGCCAGCGCATGCTGCGTGTCGGAGAACTGGTGCGCCATGCCCTCTCCGCCCTGTTCGCGCGCGGTGAAATCGAAGATGAAGCCCTCAGCGGCGCGGTGATCACCGTGCCGGAAGTGCGCATGACTCCCGATCTCAAGCTCGCCAATGCCTATGTGATGCCCCTGGGCGGTCTGCATGCCGAAGAGATCGTCGACGCGCTCAACCGCCACCGCAAGTTCATCCGCGGTCGCATCGCGCCCCAGATCGATCTCAAATACGCGCCCGAAATCCGCTTCTTCGTGGACGAGACATTCGGGGAAGCGAGCCGAATCGATGCGCTGCTGCGCTCCGACCGCGTGCGCCGTGACCTCGAAAACGACAACGACGAAGACTGATCCTTGAGCCAAGCCAAGTCCAAGAAGCGCGCCATTTCCGGTTGGGTGGTGCTCAACAAGCCATATGACATGACCTCCACCCAGGCGGTGGGCAAAGTGCGCTGGCTGTTCAGCGCCGCCAAGGCAGGTCATGCCGGCACGCTCGACCCGCTGGCCACCGGCATTCTGCCGATCGCGCTGGGCGAGGCCACCAAGGCTGTGCCCCAGGTTCAGGACGGCACCAAGGTCTATCGCTTCACCATTGGCTGGGGCAAGGCAACGACAACCGACGACACCGAGGGCAAGGTCATCGCGACCTCGGATGTGCGCGCTGACCAGGCTGCGCTCGAGGCCGTGCTGCCGCGCTTTACCGGCGTCATCATGCAACGCCCGCCCGCCTTTTCGGCGATCAAGGTGGATGGCGAACGCGCCTATGACCTGGCCCGCGCCGGTGAGACGGTGGAGCTGGCTGAACGCGAGATCGAGATCGACGCCATTGAACTCGTCAGCCACGGCACCGACGAAACCGTGCTCGAAGTGACCTGTGGCAAGGGCACCTATGTGCGCGCGCTGGCCCGCGACATTGCCGAGGCACTCGGCACGGTCGGGCACGTTACCAAGCTCCACCGCGCGGCTGTTGGTCCTTTCACTGACGAAGATGCCGTGACCATCGAAGAGCTGGAAGCGGCCGAGATGGGCGAAGCGCGCGATGCGCTTCTGGCGGGGGTCGAGGCGGGCTTTGAAGACCTGCCCGAAATCAGGCTCGACGCCATGCAGGCCAAGGCCGTCTCGCATGGCAACAATGTCCTCCTCACCGGTGCCGGTGCGCCGGTTACGGTCGATGAATGCTGGGCGAGCTTCAAGGGCAAGGTGCTGGCCACCGGCTCGGTTGAATTCGGCCAGTTCCAGCCGCGCCGGGTCTTTAACCTCTAGGTTTTCTCTGCCGCGTTTCCGCGGCTTCTAGATCCTGGGCCCCGGGTCCATCAGTACGTGAATGCGGTCGGCGCCCAGGCGCGCGAGCTTGAGCATGAGCGTCTTGCGCCGCGCAGGCGCCAGCGGGGTATCCGGGCTGTCGCGCAGAATGGCGCCGTCATGGCCGTCGGCGACGATGAGGCCTTCACTCTCGGGAAAAATCTCCGGATCGAGCTCGGGCGGCTTGGCGAAGAAGAACTTGTCTGAAAATTCCCGGTATTCGGGCCATTTGCGGTCGACCTGAAAGTCGATGAGGCTCGACTTGATCTCGATGATCCAGATCTCGCCCTTGGGGCCGACGGCCAGAACGTCGGCGCGTCGACCATTGGCGAGCGGCACTTCGGCATAGCAGGCCATGTCATGGCGCTCGCGCAGCATGCGCATCACCCCGCGCTGAACGCGCAGGGCGGTCGCCGATTGGCGCAGATCGACAATCGGCGGCAGGTCCTCAGCCATTTGGACCAAGCGGTTCGGGCGGCATGCCGGCGGGCGTCTCCACCTTCTTCGTGCCGAGGGCAAAGCTCGATGCCCAGAGGCCAGCAAGCAGGAGCGGCAGACAGACGAGATAGGAGGCGCGGATGTGGACATATTCAGCCACGAGGCCGAGCAGCGGCGGCGCGAGGAAGAAAACCACAAAGCTCACCTGGCCAAGCGCTGCCACATTGACCGCAGCGGGGCGATCCGTGCGCTGAGCGGCGGCGGAGACGGCGAGCGGATAGACCGCCTAGCAGCCAGCGCCCATGAGGGCAAAGCCAAGCAGCGCCAGTTCCGGCGTCGGTGCAGCGCCGACGAGCAGCGCACCGAGGCTGGCAAAGGTCAGCATGACCATGGCGACGTTGCGCGGGCCATAGCGGGAGACGATGGGGTCGGCGGTGAGGCGCATCACGGCCATGCACAGCGCGAACAGGGTCAGGCCCATGCCACCGACAAAGGGTTCGACCGCAAAGACGTCGCGCATATAGATGGCCGACCAGTCGATGCCGGCGCCTTCGACGAGGAAGGCGGCAAAGCCGATGAGGCAGAGCGGCAGCATGGCAAGGGTCGGGAAGGCGATCTGGTGGCCGCCGTCGGCATGGCCGCGTTCGGGCTTTGGCGCGGGCGTTGCGCCATAGATGAGATAGCCGCCAACGATCAGCACGATGAGGGCAAGCAGACCCAGATGCACGGCGGTGGAGATGCCGGACTGGCGGATCATGGCGCCGAAAAGGGCGGTGACGAAAAAGCCGACGCTCCAGAAGCCGTGGGCGCGGTTCATGAAGCGCTTGCCGGTCTGCGCCTCAAGGCGGTCGATCTCGACATTGAGATTGATCTCGAGCGCCCCGGACAGAATGCCGACAATGAAGAGCAGCGCGAAAACGGCGGGTGCTGCCGGCATGAAGGGGATCAGCGTAAAGAGGATCGATGGTCCCAGCGTCGTGAAGAAGGCGACCGTGCGGAAGCCCAGGCGCTCGATGATCGGCGCGCCAAAGGTCAGCGAGAGAAGCGAGCCCAGCGACATGCCGATCATGGTGAGGCCAAGCTGGCCCTCAGTCACGCCCAGATGGGTCTGGATGTCCGGCAGGCGCGCCATGAGGGCGCCGGTCGTGACGGCGAAGAAAAAGAAGCAGGCATAAATGCGGTGTTGGGCGGCGATCATGGCGTCACAGTCTGGGAAATGCGTTTAGGCCCGAGGACATGGGCGACAAAGAAGCCGAGGACCACAAGCGGGAAACCGAGGCCAAATGTCCAGCGAATGCCAAGATGCTCGGCGACGAAGCCGAGGAGTGGCGGGCCGAGAAGGAAGGCCGTGAAGGATATCTGGGCCAGCGCCGCCACATTGAGCGCGGCAGGGCGATCGGTTAGCTGGGCGGCCGCGGACATGGCCAGCGGAAAGAGTGCACTGGAGCCGACGCCGATAAGAGCGAAGGACAGATAGGCCACCACAGCGTTGGGCGCGAAATAGGCCAGCAGTGAGCCCACGCCGAGAATGGCGAGCAGCGTGCGGGCGACCAGAACCGGGCTGAAGCGCTCGACAAAGGAATCGGCGAAGAAGCGGGTGATCGCCATGGATCCGGCAACAGTTGCAACGGCAAAGCCGGACCAGAACGGCTCGGCGTCAAAGATGTCGCGCATATAGATGGCCGACCAGTCGATACCGGCGCCTTCGAGAACCATGGCAGAGATGCAGACACCGACCAGCGCGAGAATGGAGAGCGTGGGGCGCGCAAATCGAGGCGCTTCTTCGACGCTGGTCTGAACACGATGGGCGGCGGGCTGAAACTGACCCAGCACGAGAAAGGTGGCGAGGATGATGAAGGGGATCATCAGCATCAGATGCCAGTGCGGCTCAAGACCGCTCTGCGCGATGAAGGCGCCAGCCATGCCGGCCGCGAAGAAACCGAGGCTCCAGAAAGCGTGGGCACGGTTCATGATGCGACGACCAATGGCGTGCTCGACGCGGTCGGCTTCAATGTTGATGATGATCTCGATGGCACCGATCAACAGACCCACCGGCACCAGCAACAGGAAAAGCGCCAGCGGCGTCTGCGCCCAGGCCGCAATGGCGTAGCCAACGGACAGAAGCGGGATCGCTGTCAGCAGGGTGCGGCGATAGCCCAGCCTTTCAATGAGGGGACCGGCGAAGGTCAGTGAAATCAGCGTACCGAAGGCGGAGCCGATGAGAGCGAGCCCCAGCGCGCCCTCGCCGACGCCCATTGCTTCCTGAATGGCAGGCAGACGGGGAAAGAGGCTCCCCATGCAAAACGAGTAAATGAAGAACGCCCCGAATACCGTGATCTGGGGCGGCAAGGCAAGGCCGAATCGCATTTTGGAGAAACGCTCTAGGATCAGTCGCGGCGCACACTAAGGCATTTCCGCGCGAAGGTGAATGACCCCACCTGTATCGTTGCACACAGCAGAAAAGAGCTCCTGCCTAGAGATGGACAGTCTGCGTATTGGCCGCAGCATCCGGCGCGGCGCTGAAGAGATCGTCGCGCAAAACATTGGTGCCGCTGATCGGGTTACGGATGATCTCGATGCGCCTGAACTGTCCACCGGCGCGATTTTCAACATTGCGGGGCGGCGCCGCTACGCGACCGCGCCGGTCGGGGCCGAAATAGCTGGCGGTTTCATAATAGACCAGCGGGTGACCAACCTGGCGCTGGACGCGGTCCAGCACGCGCTGGCGGGAGAAGGGCATGGTGATGATGTCGTCAAAACCCATATTGAGGCAGGCGGTAATGTCTTCGACCGATGCGGTTTCGGCAAAATAGATCAGTGGCGAAAAGCGCAGGCGGCGTGTCGCGCTGAAACGGATCGTATCGGCAACAGAGCGCAAGCCGCCAATATTGTCGGTCGCCGCAAAGAGGAAGTAGCAGATCGGCGTCGACTGCGACTGCTGTTCGGCCTGGGCCAGAGTGGAAAAGGGCGAGCAGCCGGAAAAGCCCAGCGTGCGCGCCATATCCAGAAGCCCTGCCCCCGGCCCATCCTGTGGACCGACCACATAAGCGTATGCCTTCATCTGCATCGCCTGACCGTTTCATCAGTATTCGGGCGCGGATAATGGTCTCGAGCTGCTAAGAACGCGCTAACACGACAGAATTTTTGGCAAGGCTAGGTAGTTTTACCAGCTCTGATCTTTGCGTCTTGATGAAGGAGGCCGACATTCGCTCCAATTAGGAGGGATATAGGCGGCAGCGCGACGCAAAAAGGCCGCCTGCTGAACCAGCGGGCGGCCTTAGTCTCCGGGAGGAGGAATTTTACTGCTGCGCGATGCAGACTGAGGTTACGCCGCGATTGCGGAAGCCGAGCGCTGTGGCTGCGGCCTTGGAGAGATCGATGATGCGCTTGCCATGGAAGGGGCCGCGATCATTGATGGTGACTTCGACGGCCTTGCCGGTGCGCTGGTCGGTGACCTGCACCTTGGTGCCGAAGGGAAGGGTACGATGGGCCGCCGTCATGGCGTTCTCGTTAAAGGTCTCCCCGGATGCGGCCTTCTTCCCGTGGAAGCCAGGTCCGTACCAGGAGGCGCCGCCACATTGGGCATAGGCTGCACTGGAAAAGGAGAGGAGAAGTGCAGCTGATGCGGCGGCGATAACGGCTTTCTTATTCAATGGTCCTAGCTCACTGACGTTTTCGATGAGCGGGTGAATAAGCGTTCCCACGGGCCAGAATATGGGTCGAAAGTGCCATAAAGCCCCGCGCTACCAGGGGTGTTGCAATGAATCCTCACTTTCCTGGGGATAATCATTAACCAAATCCGATAGGGACTTGGAAACCGTAGAAATCGAATCCGGGATCACTTTTGATTCGAAGGATTCGGCGCCCGATTCCTGCCTTTTTGAGATTCACTTTGCGCGGTGTGGCCGATGGGCAACGGTTCCGCCAAAGCGACCCTTTGGAGCGAAAAGTGCCACCCGGTTTGGGGAAAAGTCCCGCCTAACTGGGGAAAAATGGCGGAACGCCGGGCGAATGCGGCCGGATCTGGGCAGGTCGCGGCACGAAAAAAGGGCGGTGGAAACCACCGCCCAAGTTCTGTCAGGGAGAAAACAATGTGCCCGGCGCGTTACTTGCCAGGCTGGGGGACAATCCGGAGATAGGGCTTGAGTTCCTTCCAGCCCTCCGGAAACTTCTCTTTTGCGGCTTCGTTGGAAACGGCCGGCACGATGATGACGTCGTCGCCATCTTCCCAGTTCACCGGGGTGGCGACCTGGTGATTGGCAGTGAGCTGCAGGCTATCGATCACGCGCAGGACTTCATTGAAGTTGCGGCCGGTGGACGCCGGATATTCGATCTTGAGCTTCACCTTCTTGTCCGGCCCGATGACGAAGACCGAGCGCACGGTCAGCGTATTGTCGGCATTGGGGTGGATCATGTCATAGAGACGGGCCACCTTGCCTTCGGTATCGGCCAGGAGCGGGAAGTTGAGGGCTGCGCCCTGGGTTTCCTCGATGTCCGCGGCCCAGCCGGCATGGTCTTCAAGCTTGTCGACGGAGAGGCCGAGAACCTTGACGCCGCGCTTTTCAAACTCAGGCTTGAGCTTGGCAGTGAAGCCCAGTTCGGTGGTGCAGACCGGGGTGAAATTCTTCGGGTGGCTGAACAGGACGGCCCAGGACCCATCGATATAATCGTGGAAGTGGATCGTACCCTCGGTGGATTCGAGGGTGAAATCGGGGGCGGTATCGCCGATCAGAATGGACATGGTCTAAATCCTTCGCCCTTCGCGCGGGGGCATTCTCGTGACATGCAGGATATCGTGCTCAAAGCCGTCGATTGAAGCGGCAGAGGCCGAAACGCTTTTGCCTTGTTGAGCATGGTCAGGGCAAGACGTTCCGGTCCTGCACAGGACGATGCAATTCGACCCTATTCGCCCGTGACCATGACCGAGCCGTTTACCGGCGTGGTGCTCGGGGCTGGCCTCGGATTGGTCCAGGTCACGTCCGGCCCGTTAAGCGGGATGACCGAGAGGCTCATCTTGCCCGAGCCCTGCTGCAGCTGGCGCGCATGGGCGAGATAGATCAGCGAATTGTTGGCGCTGTCATAGATGCGGGTGACGCGCAGGGACTTCCAGATGATGGAACGGGCCTGCTGGAAGATTTCCTCGCCACCCGGACGAGTGCTGATATCGCCCACAGTGATCGGGCCGACCGCGGAGCAATCGAGCGCCGAATATGACGGGTCCTCGAACCAGTTGCCCTGGCTGATACGGTCGATGAAGGAGCGGTTGAAGAAAGCCAGATGGCAGACGACGCCGTCGACATCCGGGTCGGCCACCGCCTCGACGGAAATGTCATTGCCGGTCCAGTCGACCCCGACATTGCCTACTTCACTGCGACTGCCACAGGCGACCAGGGCCAGGGCGGTGGTGGCGATGACGGCCAGGCGGGCGATGGGGTGCATGAAAGCCTCCAGAACAACTGGAGGAAAGATGGGTTCTATCGAGCCCTCGCGCAAGGCGCGCTAGCGCCCAGTTCGTCGGTCCATGGCGTTTTCCAGCCAGCGCACGAGCAGGGAGAGCGAAATCGTCATGGTGAGATAGAGGAAAGCCACGACATTATAGGTCTCGAAGAACAGGAAGCTCGATGACGAGGAGAGCTTGCCCAGTTGGGTAATGTCCTGAACGCCCAGCGCCGAGACCAGCGCGGAATCCTTGACCATGGAGACAAAGTCATTACCCAGCGGCGGCAGGATGGTGCGGAGCGCCTGGGGGAAGATGATCAGGCGGAAGCAATGCCAGCGCGAAAGGCCCAGCGAGCGCGCCGCTTCGATCTGGCCCCGGTCCACCGCCTCGATGCCGGCGCGGAAAATCTCGGAGATGAAGGCTGAGTAGCAGATGGTGAGCGCAAAGATGGCGCGCCAGACGAAATCAAAGCCGCGGACCGTCGCCGGCGCGATCCAGCCCCAGTCGATGAAGGGCGCAAGCACGAAATTGAACGCGGCAACCAGCGCGGGCGCAGCGACGAAGGCGATGTAGAAAAGAAAGACGAGGATCGGGATGCCGCGGATGATCTCGACATAGAAGGTCGAAATCTCTCGCAGGACGCGATTGCCCGATGTGCGCGCCAGGGCAACGAGAAGACCGACAACAGTTGCGGCCGCAAAGGCGAGCAGCGTCACCCAGAGCGTTGTCACTACGCCCGCCGAAAGCGTCCGGAAAATCGACGCATAGGTATCGTTGGTGATGATGGCCCAGAGGCACAGCACAAAGAGGAGCAGGATCGCCAGCAGCCAATAGGGCAACCGGGCAAAGAGCGACGGGCTTTTACGACGATAGCTCATGGACAATCGGACTTTGCGCCAGAGGCGATGGGCAGGCGACCACCCTTATCCCTCCCCGTGCCGGGGAGGGAAGCCTTGGAAAGCGGTCAGAACAGCGCAGGGACTACTGGGCTTCGGCGTATTCGAAGAACCAGTAATTGATCTTTTCGTCCAGCCAACCCTCTTCGCGCAGCTGGTCGAGCGCCGCGTTGAACGGCTCGACGAGATCAGAGCCGGGGGTGAGAATGAAGCCGAAGGGGTCGGACTTGATTGCTTCGCCGGCCTGCTTGAAGGCACCGGGATCGGCGCCGATATAGCCCGCGGACGCCGCCTGATCGGCGATGATGGCATCAGCGTCGCCGGCCTTCACGGCCTGAACGGCAGCGCCAAAGCTGTCGAAGGTCTTGATGCGCGGATTGGCTTCGTCGCCATCGAGAACGTCATAGACCGCGGTGTAGAAGGAGGACGTGCCGGCCTGAGCCGCGAACAGCAGGTCTTCGTGCTCGGCAAAGCTTTCCGGGCCGTCGATGCGGGTTTCGTCCGCGCGGACGAGGAAATACTGCTCGACGGTGATGAAGGGATCGGTGAAGTCGATCTGCTCTTCACGCTCTGCGGTGATGGTGATGCCGTCAGCGCCGATATCGAACTGGCCGGTGCGCACCGATTCGATCATCACGTCCCAGGCGGTGAGGTTCCACTCGACCTTGGCATTGAGGCGCTTGGCGACCTCGTTGATGACGTCATATTCGAGGCCAATGCCCTGCCCGTCCGGCCCCGCAAAATTGAGCGGGTAATAGGCGTTCTCGGTCACCGCATGGATGACGCGGCCTTCGAGATTGGGCAGGTCCTGGGCAAAGGCAGAAGTGGCGAGCAGCGCCATGGCCGTGCCAGCGAGAAAGGCGTTTCTGATCATTGGTTGACGTCTCCCGGAGAATTTCACCGGGAGACTAACCAGAGCCGTGAGGCTTGTGAATGCCTTACGCCTCAACAACCTCGGCGCCGGGGCCATTCTTCTTGAGCGATTCAATGGCGTTCTTGGCAGAGGCCTTGGAAGCATAGGTTTCGGTGCGGGCCATGGTTTCGCCATTGGAGGCAACGAAACGCACAAAATGCTGGCCGTCCTTGGATTCGACGATCTCGAAACGGTAGCCGGAACCGGTCTCATCCTTGGAGAGGTCCACGACGATGGCGTCGGGCGCGTTCTTTTTCAGGGACTCGATGCCGCTCTTGGCGCTGGCCTTCTGCTTGTAGTTTTCCGACCAGAAGATCTTTTCGGAATTGTAGGAAAAATCGAACTTGAACTGATCGTTGGCGGCAGGAGTGATGTTGAACTTGTGTGCCATGACGCTGGCTCCCCGGTGAGTCTTGTGGGGAAACACTATCGCAATGACGGCGTTTGAAAAGTCCCCTAACTGTCGCTGCCAATTCTGTCGACATGGCCGAGACTGCGTCCGGGGTCGAGGCGATCGCGGACCATCTGCTTGAGAACGCGACTGTCGGGGAAGCCCCCATCGCGCTTGCGCTCCCAGATGAGCTCGCCATCGTATTGAATTTCAAAGATGCCACCGGTCCCGGGGCGAAGGCTGACCTCACCCAATTCGAGGCTGAAGGTCGAGAGCAGTTCCTGCGCCATCCAGGCCGAACGCAACATCCAGTTGCACTGCGTGCAATAGGTGATGGTGACGACCGGCTTTTCGCCGCTCATCGCTTCTTCTTTTTGCCCGCCTCGGCGGGATCAACGAGGCTGGCGAGGATTTCATCGACGAGATCGAGATCCTGCCGCTTGCCCGCGGCCTGCTGCTGAAGGTCAACGAGATAGGAGGTGGTGTAATAGAGCCGCCGCGCCAGCATGGTGGCGATGTGGAGGGAAAATTCCGGACGCGTATCGAGAAAAGTCAGCGCGTCGGGGATTTCATAGGCACGCACGTCGGACAGCGCCTTGACCGTGGCCGAATGGGGCATATCGAGGAGAACAGCCATTTCCCCGAAGATCGAGCCCGGCTCGTCGACATGGGTGACCTGGGTGCGCTCGCGGATAACCTCGACCTGCCCTTCGATCAGGATCAGCAGTTTGCCGAGGCGCTCGCCCTCCGGCAGCATGTTCTGCCCGGACTTGAACCGAACCTCTTCAAGCCCGCTGCAATAATCAAGAATGTCGGCCAAGGTCCCGCTCCCTCTACGCTTTGAGGGCAATTTAATGCATGACCTCGGCAAAGCAAAGCCGCCCGAAATATCTGGCGGCTCTGATTTTATTTGGTGCGCTTATTGAACCCAGATGACGGTACGGGTCGAGCTGTCGACCAGGGCCGGGCGGCCATTGAGATAGACATAGCCGTAATAGGGGTCGTTGGGGACCGGGGTGATGGTGACACCATCGGGCAGGACATAGCCCACCACGACATCGCCCTCAGCCTCGATCGGGTCGACCGGATTGGAGATGACGAAGTCGGTTGAGGACTGGCTCACCAGATAGCCCGGCGACTGCACGAGCGTGCGGGTATTGAGGTCCACGATCCAGACGCGGCCATTGGCATAGATATAGCCATAGGCCGGGTCACCTTCGACCGGATATATGGTGACATTGTCCGGCACAACATAGCCGACATCGACGCTGCCATCGATCACGATGGGCTCAACCGGATTGGCGGATGCATAGTCGATGGTGGAGGAGGCAATACCGGCTTCGGCGCCGATCACGGCACCGGCAAAGCCGCCA
>JAAZLP010000061.1 GCA_012799265.1 Phyllobacteriaceae bacterium
GCCTCTGCCTCTCCTGCCGCGCCTGCGCCGGCAAACTCCGCTCGTCGCGTGCTCGCGGCGAGTATGATCGGCACGACGATCGAATTCTTTGATTTCTATATCTATGCCACAGCGGCGGTGATCGTATTCCCGCAGCTGTTTTTCCCGACCGGTGACGAGACCACAGCGCTGCTGAGTTCGCTGGCAACCTTCGCCATCGCGTTCATCGCGCGTCCGGTCGGCGCCGCCTTTTTCGGCCACTATGGCGACCGCATTGGCCGCAAGGCCACGCTGGTTGCCGCTCTGCTGCTGATGGGCATTTCGACCGTCGTGATTGGCCTTCTGCCGACCTATGATCAGGTTGGCGTCTGGGCAGCGCTGCTCCTCGCGCTCTGCCGACTTGGTCAGGGCCTGGGCCTCGGCGGTGAATGGGGCGGGGCGGTTCTGCTCGCCACCGAGAATGCGCCAGAAGACAAGAAGGCCTGGTACGGCATGTTCCCGCAGCTGGGCGCGCCCGTCGGCTTCTTCCTCGCCACTATGAGCTTCATCGTGCTCGACAAGGTTCTGGGCAATGAGGCCTTCATGGCCTGGGGCTGGCGGGTGCCGTTCCTGCTCTCGTCTATCCTCGTTCTGGTCGGCCTGCTGATCCGCCTCAAGATCACCGAGACGCCGGAATTTGCGAAGGCCATTGAGAAGGCCGAGCGCGTGGAAGTGCCGTTCTTCGACGTGTTCAAGAGCCACAAGATGAGCCTCGTGCTCGGCACCATGGCTGCGCTCGCCACGTTCGTGCTGTTCTACATCATGACCGTCTTTTCGCTGAGCTACGGCACCGGCGCACTGGGTTATGCGCGCGAAGGCTTCCTGCTGCTGCAGATGGTCGGCGTGGTGTTTTTCGGCCTGTTCATTCCGCTCTCCGCATTCCTCGCTGACAGGTACGGGATGCGCAAGGTGATGATCGGCGTGGCGATCTCCATCGCCGTCTTCGGGCTCATCCTCGCGCCGATGTTCGGCTCGGGTAATGTCTGGGGCGTGCTGGCCTTCCTCTGCGTCGGTTTTGCGCTGATGGGCATGACCTATGGTCCGCTCGGCACGGCTCTCGCGGCGCCGTTCCCGACCTCGGTGCGCTATACCGGCGCGTCGCTGACCTTCAATCTGGGCGGCATTTTTGGCGCGAGCTTTGCGCCCTATATCGCCACCTATCTGGCAAGCACCTATGGCCTCCACACAGTCGGCTATTACATGATCATCGCCGCGGTGATCACGCTGGTCGCCTTCGGCTTCATCCGCCAGTCGGCGGAGTAACCTGCCTTGATGCGTCCCGGTTTGGGCCGGGGCGCCTCTATTATCGATCGCTGAGGACGCAGAAGTTTCTCAGGGTGGGCCCCGGCTTTCGCCGGGGTGACATCGCGCTCTTGGGTATTTCTTCGGCTTACCAATCCACCTGGCATTCGACGCCATCGGGGCCGAACTGCATGCTGTCTTCCGTATATTGGAAGATCTCGAGCTTTACCCCGCTCGGATCGGCTAGCCAGCACTGCCAGGTGTGATCAACGCCCAGCTTCTTGTCTGTCACCGAGACGCCATGGGCGCGGGCATTGGCCATGAAGGCGTCGATGTCGTCCGTCTCGAAGCAGAGATGGTTGATCTGGTTGCTTTCCTCGAAGCGCGACTCGCCCTTGAGGAAGACTTCCACAAAAGTCCGGTTGCCGAAGTCGAGATAGAAGCCAATGCGATCATCGCCGCGCTTGAAATCGAACTTCGGCGATATGCCGGTCACATCACGATAGAATTTCTCCACCGCGTCGAGATCGCGGGCAAATATGCAGGTATGCGCGACCTGCTTGACGAGAGAACCAGTCATCCTCTCTCCTCCAATTCTGATGCATTGTTGCTGGGTGTAGTGCAAATTCTTTGATCAGGCGGTCATGGTGGGTTAATGCTTGGCTTAGTGTTCGTATTTATTTAGTACAGTTATCGTGCACATTCTCTGTTCTCATGACAAACGCAAAAACCAGCGCGGATAGTCGTTCGTTGCTGTTGGCGATGACTGGCGTTGGACTGCTGGCCATGATGGTTCAGTTTCCATTTTCGCTCAATCATGACGCCGCTTGGCATTTTTACACCGCCTTGCGATTTCTCTTAGGCGACCGCATTGGGCTCGATATCGCCGATATCAATCCGCCCATGGCCCTATGGCTGTTCAGCGTGCCCGGGATCGTCGCAAAAAGTCTTGGCCTCGACCCGGCTCATGTCTTTCGTGCTTTTGTGTTTTTTGTCGCTGCGTTGTCGCTCCTGCTGACGCGCCGGGCATTGGTGGAACTTGGCGTGCGCGAGGAAAGACTACTTCTGGTCAGCCTTGCCGCGGTGTTCCTGCTGATGCCGGGTTATCATTTCGGGCAGCGTGAACATTTGGCCGCACTGTTGGTATTGCCCTATGTTTCCCGCGCCTGCCTACAAATAGATCCTCGGCCGTTTGGAAGATTTGAGGCAGGTAGCGTTGCGCTCCTTGCAGCCATAGGCATCTGTTTCAAGCCTTATTTTCTCGCGGTGCCGCTGCTTGTGGAGGTCTGGTTAGCTTTCAGAATGCGCAGTTTCCGCTCTTTGGTTCGGCTTGAAACTCTGACAATGGTGACGGTCGGCATTGCATATTTGGGTGCGGTGTTGGCTTTTGTCCCACATTATCTTTGGCTGGTTGTGCCGCAAGCCATGGCAACATATGCCGGGTTCGAAAGCGGCCCTTGGGCTGTGGCTAACGAGGCGGCATGGGCGCTCCAGTTGCCACTGTTGGCGCTTGGCATCGGCGTTATTGCTTGCCGCCGTATCGAGCCGTTGTCGGCGGCGTTCATTGTTGCCGGATTAGGCTTTCTGGTTGCAGCACTGCTGCAGCAAAAGGGTTGGCCCTATCAGCTTCTGCCCGCTGCGCTCTTTTGTGTCGCCGCTGCAGTCGTTCAGTTGGCCAACGCGCCGCGCTGGCGGATTCCCATGGCGCTTGCAATCGGGCTTGCAGTTCTGCTCCCGGTGCTGAGTAATCTCCGCGACAATCTTGATGCGAACGGCACGACGTCGCGCGTTTCGAGGCTTGCTGACGTTTTTAGCGAACCAGATATCCGTTCGGTTTATGCGTTCATCACCTCACCACGCGACATGCATCCTGCAGTGCTCTCCTCGGGTGTGCGTTGGGCGGATGCACATGGTGTGATGATCTTTCTGCCTGGTCACATCAAAGCGCTGGATGCGGAGGATCATAATCCACGTGCGGCAAAAGCCATCGCACTTTCGGATACATATCTTGAGGCCATGCTTGCGCGGTTTGCGAAATCCCCGCCTGACCTCCTTGCCTTTGATCGACTTCCCTTCAAACTCGGGATCGCGAATTCTGCTCAGTTCGATTACGTGGACTTCCTCCAGAGATATCCGACTTTCGTCTCACTAATCGGGCAATACGAAGAGCGTGGTTCGGTAGGTCGTTTCAGGCTTTTTCAGCATCTACAGGGTCAATGGGACCACGTCTTGACTGAAGCACAGCAATAACCGCCCCAATTTTTGTCGTATCCCTCTTTCCCTTGGCACACTGCCCGTCTAGACAGGCGCGAGACCTCACGTCACCGCAGGGAAGGGCAGCTATGTCTTCAATCATCCACGTTCATGGTCGTCAGATTTTTGACAGCCGCGGCAATCCTACCGTTGAAGTTGATGTGGTGTTGGACGATGGCAGCTTCGGCCGCGCCGCGGTGCCCTCGGGGGCATCGACCGGCGCGCATGAAGCCGTCGAACTCCGCGATGGCGGCAAGCTCTATGCTGGCAAGGGCGTGACCCAGGCCGTCGAGAACGTCAACACGGTCATCGCCGAGGAAATCCAGGGCCTGGACGCTCTCGACCAGATCGCTGTCGATCAGGCGATGATCGATCTCGATGGCACGTCCAACAAGGGCAAGCTCGGCGCAAACGCCATTCTGGGCGTCTCGCTGGCTGTGGCCAAGGCCGCTGCGGAATCGAGCGAACTGCCGTTCTGGCGCTATATCGGCGGACCGAACGCCCATGTTCTGCCCGTGCCGATGATGAACATCATCAATGGCGGCGAGCATGCCGACAATCCGATCGACATGCAGGAATTCATGATCCTGCCGGCTGGCGCGACCTCGATCGCCGACGCCGTACGCATCGGCGCGGAAATCTTCCACACCCTCAAGAAGGGTCTGTCGGCAGATGGCCACAACACCAATGTGGGTGACGAAGGCGGCTTTGCGCCGAACCTGGCTTCGGCAGATGATGCCCTCGGCTTCATCATGCGTTCCATCGAAAAGGCCGGCTACAAGCCGGGCGAGGACGTGTTCCTCGGCCTCGATTGCGCGTCGACCGAATATTATAAGAACGGCAAGTACGAGATGAAGGGTGAGGGCAAGTCGCTCTCCTCGGACGAAAACGTCCGCTTCCTCGAAGACCTCGTCTCCCGCTATCCGATCATCACCATCGAAGACGGCATGGCCGAAGACGACTGGGATGGCTGGAAGGCCCTGACCGAAGCCATCGGCAAGAAGGTACAGCTGGTTGGCGACGATCTCTTCGTCACCAACACGCAGCGCCTCGTCTCTGGCATCAAGATGGGCGTCGCCAACTCGATCCTCGTCAAGGTCAACCAGATCGGTTCGCTCTCCGAAACGCTGAACGCCGTGGATACCGCGCACCGCGCTGGCTATACCTCGGTCATGTCGCACCGCTCGGGCGAAACCGAAGACTCCACCATTGCTGATCTCGCCGTGGCGCTGAACTGCGGTCAGATCAAGACCGGTTCGCTGTCGCGTTCCGACCGTCTGGCCAAGTACAACCAGCTGATCCGCATCGAAGAGCAGCTCGGTACTTCGGCTCGTTATGCGGGCTATTCGGTGGTCAAGGGCCGCTAAGGCACCGACGATTATGAAACTTGAGAAAGCCCGGGCATGTCCCGGGCTTTTTTGTTTTCGCTTCAGGGATTTCGCTCGAAAACGTGAGTTGCGAAACGTGAACGCACGCTTTGCCCTCCTACGGAAACCCCGGTAGGTGCGGCGACGGACCACCGGAAAACCCCCGTATTTCGGTACTCCTGCTCAAAAAGCAGGCCTAGAGTGGCCGGGTAGAATCACCTCGCTTGGGGATTAAGAGAATGTTTAAGCGTCTGTCTGCCGAGGCTTTCGGCACGTTTTGGCTCGTATTTGGCGGATGCGGCGCAGCCGTCCTGGCCGCGGGCTTTCCGGAGCTTGGCATCGGCTTTGCCGGTGTATCGCTCGCCTTTGGTCTGACCGTCCTGACCATGGCCTATGCCTTTGGCCACGTGTCCGGTGGCCACTTCAACCCGGCCGTCACCCTTGGCCTCGCCGTTGCCGGCCGCTTTGACTACAAGGACGTCGTCTTCTACTGGGCTGCCCAGGTCATCGGCGGCACCCTTGGTGCGCTGGCCCTGTTCTTCATCGCCACGGGTGCACCAGACTTCGCTCCGGGCGCCTTTGCATCGAACGGCTTTGGCGAACTGTCGCCGGGCGGCTACTCTGTAACCGCTGTTGTCACCGCTGAAGTCATCCTGACCGCGTTCTTCGTGATCGTCATCCTCGGCTCGACTTCGGCCAAGGCGCCGGCTGGCTTTGCCCCGATCGCCATTGGTCTTGCCCTGACCCTGATCCACCTGATCTCGATCCCGGTCAGCAATACCTCGGTCAACCCGGCTCGCTCGATCGCCGTCGCCATCTTCGCCGAAACCGGCGCAATGGGTCAGCTCTGGGTCTTCCTGCTCGCGCCGCTGGTTGGTGCAGCACTGGGCGCTGTGCTCTGGAAGGGCCTGCTCGAGCGCGATTGATCCTCGCCGCAGCGAAACAAAAGGCCCGGGTTTCCCCGGGCCTTTTCTTTTGTCTGGTCTACTGGAACGCCGTTTCTGCGAAGCTTCGGAGCTTGCGGGAGTGGAGGCGTTCGGCTGGCTCGTCGCGCAGGATTTCCATGGCCCTGAGGCCCACCTGCAGGTGACGGTTGACCTGGGTGCGATAGAAGTCCGAAGCCATGCCCGGAAGCTTGAGCTCACCATGCAGCGGCTTGTCGGACACGCAGAGCAGGGTGCCGTAGGGGACACGGAAGCGGAAGCCGTTGGCGGCGATCGTCGCCGATTCCATATCCAGCGCCACGGCGCGGGACTGGCTGAGCTGGCGGATTATCTGGGTCTGGTCCCAGAGTTCCCAGTTCCGGTTGTCGAAGGTCGCCACCGTGCCGGTGCGCATGATCTTCTTGGTTTCAACACCCTCGGTCTGCGTGATCTCTTCCACGGCCTGTTCCAGCGCGACCTGGATTTCCGCCAGCGCCGGGATCGGCACGGAGAGCGGAAGGTCGGCGTCGAGCACATGGTCTTCGCGGACATAGGCATGGGCGAGAACGTAGTCGCCGAGTTCCTGACTGTTGCGGAGGCCCGCGCAGTGACCCAGCATGATCCAGGCATGGGGACGCAGCACGGCGATATGGTCGGTAATGGTTTTGGCGTTGGAGGGGCCGACGCCGATATTGACCATGGTGATGCCGCGGCCACGTTCGCCGACAAGATGATAGGCCGGCATCTGCGGCGCACGCGGGGGCGGCTCGCCGGTCATGCCACCACCGGTCAGCATATTGTCGGTCGAGACATTGCCCGGCTCGATGAAGCGCAGATAGTCCGGATGGCTTTCGGCCATATAGGATTTGGCGATGCGGCAGAACTCGTCGATGTAGAACTGGTAGTTCGTGAAGATCACGAAGTTCTGGAAATGCTCGGCATCGGTGCCCGTGTAGTGCGCCAGGCGGAAGAGTGAATAGTCCACGCGCGGGGCGGTGAAGGCCGAGAGCGGGTAGGGCCCGCCACGCGGCGGCACATAGGTGCCATTAGCGATTTCGTCATCGGTATTGGCCAGATCGGGGACGTCGAAGACGTCGCGCAGCGGCACGTCGAGCGCGTTGATTCTGGTGCCGTCGACATGATCGCGCGGCCCGAGGGCGAAGTGCAGCGGGATCGGTGTCTCGGATTCGCCGACATCGATGGTGCCGCCGTGGTTCTTGAGAATGACCGCGAACTGGTCCTGCAGGTAGCCCTTGAAGAGGTCGGGTGCGGTCACCGTGGTGCGGTAGAGGCCCGGGGTATGGAGGTAGCCATAGGGCAGGGTGCTCTCATGCTTGGAATAGCTGGTCGAACGCACTTCCACCTGCGGGTAGAAGGCGCGAACGCGGCCGGACGGCACCGTGCCGTCCGCCAGGCTTTCCAGGTGTTCCCGGATGAACTGGCAGTTGCGGTGATAGATCTCTGCAATATGGGCCCAGGCCGCCTCGGGGTCGCTGAACGACTGGGTTTCGAGGCGCGGGGGGGTGAGGATGGTCATGTAGCCCTCTTGTGCGGGCCCGCGGATCGGGCCGCTTGATTTTGGAATCGTCGAATATTCGGCACCGACTATAGAAGTGATGTGCCGCTACCTCAACGGAACGTCGGTGCGACCTTCCCATTCACAGATCGGTTACCTGCTCTTTTATTGCCGCAATTGCTTGCCATCTTCAGGACAGTTCATCGGCGAAGCAAGCGACCCGTGCATCCGGTGAGCGGGAAACGGTTAGCCGCTTGTCCCCCAAGCCCTCAACAGCGCGGTGGATCGTTTTCCATAGGGCCGCCTGGCAGCGATGTCAGGCGGCCTTATGCTGTTGGATAGGTGGCCTTGATGGTCTTGACCGACAGTGTCGCCAGTTCCCGCAAAACTTTCAGATCGATATCGCTGAGCCGCTTCACGTAGAGGCAGGCCTTGCCCATACGGTGCTTGCCCAGCCGGGCCAGCAACTGATCGCGTTTCTCGAGTGCCGCGGGTAGGTATGATCCCATGAGATAGATGCTGAACTCGGCCTTTCGTGGGGCAAAGCCAATGATCATCGCATCGCCTTCGTGACCGCTCTCATAGCGGTAGTGATATTGGCCGAAGCCGATCATCGTTCCCCAGAGACTGGGCTCTTCGCCGCTTACCTCGCGAAAAAGGCCGATCAGCACTTCGCTGTCTGCCCGCTTGGCTGGATCATCCAGCTGGGCGAGGAAGTCAGCGACAGAACCGGTATCCGGTCTGGTTTTCTGACCGGCCATGCGATGCCTCACGGACTGGTGTAGTCGAAGATCGTCTCGGGATTGATCTCGCCATCATAGCTGGCGTCGACATCGAATTTGACGAGAATGAACTGGCCGTCATCGAACACCCAAGTGCCCTGTGAGCTGGCATCGCCGATGCCGCGCCAATAGGATGATGAGCTCAAGGTGGCCGTATCCGCATCGAATGAGGAATTCACCAGCATGGTGGTTGCCGTCATGCCCTTGAGATCGATGCCCAGCACGGCCCCTTCGTAGTCGTCATTCTCGTAGCGAACATCGTAATTGGGCTCGGCAAGGGCCAGTGGGCGCAGGCCTTCGTCGTCGGTGTGGACGTAATAGGAGTGGGTGACATTATAGGCGCCCGCCATGCAGAAGAGGCGGACCAGTGTTACGGTCTCTTCAGGCGCGTCGTCGCTCCAGCTGGGCTGGTATTTTAGTTCCCAGGTGGCGAAATCCTCGTCGACCCATGCTTCCTCTTCGCTGACACACCAGTCCCCGCCCGCCAAAGCGTGCAGCTTGCGGGCCTGCTTTTCGAGCGATGCATCCTGCGCCATGGCGACACCGGAGAGCATAACTGCCATGAGCGGCAGCCAAACCAATGGACGGATCATTCCTCTTCCCTTATTCCCAAAGCCAAATCGCGAGGCTGTGGCCTCGCCAGCAAATCAATCATCGAGGCCGATATGACCGCAAAAATTATCGACGGCAAAGCCTTCGCCGAAAATCTTCGCGTGTCCATTGCCGGCCATGTCGAGCGCCTCAAGGCCGAACATGGCATTACTCCCGGTCTGGCCGTCGTCATCGTGGGTGAAGACCCGGCCAGCCAGGTCTATGTGACCAACAAGGCCAAGCAGACCGCCGAAGTCGGGATGGCCTCGTTCAAGCATGAGCTGCCAGCCGATACCAGCGAGGCTGATCTCATCGCTCTGGTCGAAAAGCTCAATGCTGATCCGGCCGTGCATGGCATCCTCGTGCAGATGCCGGTGCCCAAGCATATCGACCCGAACAAGGTCATCGAAGCCATCGATCCCGCCAAGGACGTTGACTGCTTCACGGCAGAAAATGTCGGCAAGGTGCAGATCGGCCTGCCGGGTCCGGTCTCCTGCACGCCGCTGGGCTGCCTGATGCTGCTGCGCAATGAACTGGGCAGCCTTGAGGGCAAGAATGCCGTCATCATTGGCCGCTCCAATCTCGTCGGCAAGCCGATGATGCAGCTGCTGCTGCGCGATAATTGCACCGTGACGGTCGCGCACTCGCGGACGCAGAACCTGGCTGATGTGGTTCGCGCGGCCGATATCGTCGTTGCGGCGGTCGGCCGTCCGCAGATGATCAAGGGCGACTGGATCAAGCCGGGTGCCGTGGTGATCGATGTCGGTATCAATCGCGTTCCGGCGCCAGACAAGGGCGAGGGCAAGACCCGCCTCGTCGGCGATGTGGACACCGCTGCTGCTTCCGAGAATGCCAGCGCCATCACCCCGGTACCTGGTGGTGTCGGGCCGATGACTATCGCCTGCCTTCTGGCCAATACGATCACGACCGCATCTCTCATCAATGGCCTGACCCCGCCGAGCGATCTGACTGCATGAGCGATCTCTTCGGCACATCAACAGAGGCACATGATCCCGGGGGCAAGGTGCGTTTGCGCCTTGGTGCCGGGGTGAAGGGCGATGCGGTGATGTCCGAGGATGGCCGCTATCGTCAGCGCATGCGCCGTTGGCTGGGCGATGAATTTCCCAAGGACTACATCGTCTTTATCGGGATGAACCCGTCGACGGCGGATGCTTCCGTCGATGATCCCACCTGTGCCCGCGAATGGACTTTTGCGCAGCGCGAAGGGTTTTCCGGCATGGTGAAGTGCAATGTCGGCGACTATCGCGCCACTGATCCCAAGTCACTGCTGGTCCCAGGCGTGGTCGCGGTGTCGGATGCGAACCTGCCGACCATCCGCGAGGCTGCACGCGGGGCCGGGCGCGTGGTGCTCTGCCACGGCAAGCTCAATAAGGCACTGGCGCCTGCCGGTCGGGCACTGGTCGAGGCGCTTCAGGCCGATGGACTTGAACTCTGGTGCTTTGGCAAGAATGCTGACGGATCGCCAAAGCATCCGCTCTATCTCAGGGCCGATACGCCGCTGGTGCGGTTTTAGCCTCGAAGAGGCTTTTCCTTATTCCACCAGTTTGAAGCTTCGAGCGACAACGTGGTCGCGCAGGGCAGTGGCCGGGAGTTTGCCGCCTAGGGCTGCAATGACCTGATCGGGCTCGGACACGGCGCTTGCGTCGACGATCACTCGCGAAAATGTCGGTCGGATGCTGCGCTTTTGTTCTTCAAGGAGGTTGAAGAGGAGGGCACGGACGTCGGTCTGTGCGGCGCAGGCGACGCAGATCTGTCCGTCGGCATGGCCATGGCCGGAATTGGCGGGGAGGCGGAGGAGGGCAGCCGTTGGCGGCAACGAGGTGGCGTCGATGGGATCGCTAGAGAGGGTGACGGGGATGGGAGTGGATTGGGTCATCTTGCGCTTAACGTACCCCCACGCGGCCTCCCCCTGATAGGGGGAGGGGTTAGATCGAGTTTGTGAATTGGGCTGAGCCTCGCTGAACGATCGGAAGACGTTCAATGTTGGCTCAGCGCGCCTTGCTTACTCGGCTGCCATGCGGCCCGGAATGTAGTTGAGGATCGGGCCGAGCCAGCGTTCCACTTCCTGCACGTCCATGCCCTTGCGGTTTGCATAGTCGATAACCTGGTCCTGCTCGACCTTGGCGACGCCAAAATAATAGGCGTCGGGATGGGCGAAGTAAAGGCCGGACACCGACGAGCCAGGCCACATGGCGTAGCTCTCGGTCAGCGTGACGCCGACAGTGTTCTCGGCATCGAGCAGGCGGAAGAGGGTCGTCTTTTCCGTGTGGTCCGGCTGCGCCGGATAGCCGGGGGCCGGGCGGATGCCGCGATAGGTTTCGAGGATGATCTCTTCGGGCGTGAGGGTCTCGTCGGCAGCATAGCCCCAGAGTTCGCGGCGCACCTTGAGGTGCATGAACTCGGCCAGCGTTTCCGCAAAGCGATCGGCCAAAGCCTTTACGAGGATGGAGGAATAGTCGTCGTTCGCTTTCTCGAAGCGTTCGGCGATGGCCACTTCTTCGAGACCAGCCGTCACGACGAAGCCACCGAGATAGTCGGGCTGACCGCTTTCGAGGGGCGCAACGAAGTCGCTGAGCGCCATATTGGGCTTGCCGTCACGCTTGGTGAGCTGCTGGCGCAATGTGTAGAAGGTCGCCAGCTCTTCGGCGCGATCATCGCCGGTGAACAGTCTTACGTCATCACCCACAGCATTGGCCGGCCAGAAGCCGACCACGGCCTTTGGCTTGAACCACTTCTCGTCGATGATCTGCTTGAGCATCTTCTGGGCGTCGGCCCAGAGCGCGCGGGCGGCCTCGCCCTGCTTCTCGTCTTCGAGAATGGCCGGGTAACGGCCTTTGAGCTCCCAGGTCTGGAAGAAGGGTGTCCAGTCGATATATTGCGCCAGCTCGCCGAGATCGAATTCGGTGAAGACGCGCGTGCCGGTAAAGCTCGGCTTGGGCGGCACATAACCGGCCCAGTCAGGCTTGAAGGCATTGGCGCGGGCAGCCTCGATCGGCAGGCGTTTCTTTTCGGATTCGGCGCGTTCGTGGGCCGCGGCAGCGCGGGCATATTCCTCGCGTACCTGCTCGATGAAACTCACCTTTGAGTCGGAAAGCAGGCTGGAGACGACGCCCACGGCACGGCTGGCGTCGTTCACATAGATCGCCTGACCGCGCTCGTAACGCGGATGGATTTTCACCGCGGTGTGGACGCGGCTGGTCGTGGCGCCACCGATCAGCAGCGGAATATCAAAGCCTTCGCGCTCCATTTCGGACGCGACATGCACCATTTCGTCCAGCGACGGCGTGATCAGGCCTGAAAGGCCGATGATGTCGACATTCTCGGCGCGCGCCGTTTCCAGGATCTTCTGGGTCGGCACCATGACGCCGAGATCGACGATCTCGTAGTTGTTGCAGGCGAGAACGACGCCGACGATGTTCTTGCCGATGTCGTGGACGTCGCCCTTGACCGTTGCCATCAGCACCTTGCCGGCGCTCTGGCGGCCCGCTGCTTCGCCATTGGCGGCCTTTTCGGCTTCCATGAAGGGTAGGAGATAGGCCACGGCCTGTTTCATCACGCGGGCGGATTTCACCACCTGTGGCAGGAACATCTTGCCCGAGCCGAAGAGGTCACCGACGACGTTCATGCCGGCCATCAACGGGCCTTCGATAACGTGCAGAGGACGCTCAAAGGTCTGACGGGCTTCCTCGGTATCGGCCTCGATGAATTCGGTGATGCCATTGACGAGCGCATGAGTGATGCGTTCCGCCACGGGCAGTTCGCGCCACCTGGTATCCTTTTCCTTGGCCGCGCCGCCACCCTGGCCGCGATAGCGCTCGGCCAGTTCCAGCATACGGTCAGTGGAATCGGGGCGGCGGTTGAGGATCACGTCCTCGCAGGCGTCGCGCAGCTCCTTGTCGATGCTTTCATAGACGGCGAGCTGGCCGGCATTCACGATGCCCATGTCCATGCCGTTCTGGATGGCATAGTAGAGGAACACGGCGTGCATCGCCTCGCGCACCGGCTCATTGCCGCGGAACGAGAAGCTGAGATTGGAGATGCCGCCCGAAATATGCACATGGGGCAGGGTATCGGTGATCTCCTTGGTCGCCTCGATGAAGTCGACGCCGTAATTGTTGTGCTCTTCGATGCCGGTAGCGACGGCGAAGACGTTGGGGTCGAAGATGATGTCTTCTGCTGGAAAACCAACGACTTCGGTCAAGATCTTGTAGGCGCGCGTACAGATCTCTACCTTGCGCTGCTTGGTATCGGCCTGACCGGTCTCGTCAAAGGCCATGACGACGACAGCAGCGCCATAGGCTTTCACCAACTTGGCGTGATGGATGAACGCTTCTTCGCCTTCCTTGAGGGAGATGGAGTTCACCAGGGCCTTGCCCTGCACGCATTTGAGGCCGGCCTCGATCACTTCCCATTTGGAAGAGTCGATCATCAGCGGGACCTTGGCGATGTCGGGTTCGGCTGCCAAGAGGTTGAGGAAGTCGATCATCACCTGCTTGGAGTCGATCAGGCCCTCATCCATGTTGATGTCGATGACCTGAGCGCCGTTGGCGACCTGGTCGCGCGCGACATCAAGCGCTGTGGCGTAGTCGCCCGCGGTGATGAGCTTTCGGAATTTGGCCGAGCCGGTGACGTTGGTGCGCTCGCCGACGTTCACGAAGGGAATGTCCTTGGTGAGCGTGAAGGGCTCGAGACCGGCGAGACGCAGCAGCTTGTCGGCATGCGGCACGACGCGCGGCTTGTACTGGCGGGCCATGGCGGCGATGGCGCGAATATGGTCCGGCGTCGA
>JAAZLP010000062.1 GCA_012799265.1 Phyllobacteriaceae bacterium
AATGAAACCGGCAATGAGATAGCCGATCCAGCCGCCGAAGGAGATGCCGAGCAGCCCGAAGACAAGGCTCGCGAGAATGGCGCCAACGATACCCAAGATGACGTTCTTGAGCACGCCGCCGCCCGCATTCATGAACATGCTGGCCAGCCAACCGGCGATGCCGCCAATGATGATGGCCGCAAGCCAACCTACACCGTCAAAAGCCATTTTTCTCCTCCGTGAGAGATGAGTCTCTCGCTTCAAGAGGTTGGCACAGTGAACGGAAAACACAAGATCGGTACGGTTGGCCCTTTACTTGGCTCCTTCCGATGTCACACTGCGGCCGAGTATGGGGGGATGTTCATGGTGCAATTGCTGACGACTTTGGGCGCCTATCGGCGGGAGGAGCTGGGACTCATCCTGCCGCATGAGCATGTCTTCGTAGATCTGCGAACGCCGGATCACCCAGGTCATGGCGAAGCGGATAGCGCAGACGTCGTTCGGCTGATGGGGCCACAGATCGAGGCGATCAAGGCGCAGGGTGTTACGGCGCTGGTGGAATGTTCAACGGGCGGCGTGGGTCTGCGGGTCGATATCGATCTCGCCGTTTCCCAAGCTACCGGCATGCCGATCGTGGTGCCGACCGGTATCTATCGCGAGCCATGGGTGCCGGATTGGGCCGCCGAAGCAAGTGTGGAGGCGCTGGAGGCGTGGATGGTCGGCGAGCTTACCCAGGGTGTCCGCGACACCGGTGTCCAGGCCGCATGGATCAAGGTCAGCGCTGGCGACGAGGGGATAACGCCGCTCGAAACGCGTATCCTGCGCGCCGCCGCCCGCGCCTCGGCGAGGACCGGGGCCATCATAGGCTCGCATACGATCAAGGAGAGTGTCGTCCTGGACCAGCTCGACATTATCGCCGATGAAGGCGGCTCAGCTTCACGCTTCATCTCCATCCATACGCAGGAGGAGAAGGATTTTGGCCTGCACCGCGAGGTGTTCGCTCGGGGCGCATGGCTTGAGTTTGATCATATCGGGCGGGTGGCGGATGCCGAGGTGCTGGCGCTGGTGATGCGGGCGCTGGAAGCAGGGGCAGGGCGAGCGTCTGCTCTTGAGCCACGACAGGGGTTGGTACGACCCGGCGCTACCCGGCGGTGGCACGCCGCAACCCTATACGCATCTGGTCGATAATTTCTTGCCGGCCATGCGTCAGGCTGGTGTGGACGACGCGACGATCAAGCAATTGACCGAGGATAATCCGTTCAACGCCTTTGCGCGCTAGGCGGTTCCCGCACGGGACGGGAACCGGATATTTGATCAGTTTGCCGGCCGCGCCGGGGTCGCGAAGAGGTCGTATTCGTCGCTGTCAGTAACGGTGACCGAGACGATGTCGCCAATCTTGATGCCGCCGGCATTGTCGACGATCACCTGGCCGTCGATTTCCGGCGCATCCCACTTGGAGCGGGCGATGACGCGGTTTTCTTCCGGGCGCACGTCGTCGACGATGACGTCGATGGTGCGGCCGACCTTCTGGGCGAGGCGGTGGTAGGAGACGTCCTGGGCCACTTCCATCAGCTGGGCGAAGCGCTCTTCCTTGACCTCGTCAGGGACGATGCCGGGCAGTTCGTTGGCCGGAGCGCCAGTGACGGGCTCATATTTGAAGCAGCCGGCGCGATCGATCTCGGCTTCTTCCAGCCAGTCGAGCAGGAATTCAAAATCTTCTTCGGTTTCGCCGGGATAGCCGACGATGAAGTTCGAACGGATGGCCAGATCCGGGCAAATCTCGCGCCACTTCCTGATCCGGTCGAGGGTCTTTTCCTGATTGGCCGGACGACGCATCGACTTCAGCACATTTGGCGAAGCATGCTGGAAGGGAATGTCGAGATAGGGGAGCACGAGGCCTTCGGCCATGAGCTCGATCACCTGGTCGACATGCGGGTAGGGGTAAACGTAGTGCAGGCGCGTCCAGGCGCCGAGCTGGCCCAGTTCCTTGGCGAGGTCATAGAACTTCGCCTTGACGTCGCGGCCGCGATACTTGGATTCGGCGAACTTGATGTCGATGCCGTAGGCGCTGGTGTCCTGCGAGATGACCAAGAGTTCCTTGACGCCGGAGCGGATCAGGCCCTCGGCTTCGCTCAGAATACCAGCGGCGGGGCGCGAGACGAGGTCGCCGCGAATCTGCGGGATGATGCAGAAGGAGCAGCGATTGTTGCAGCCTTCGGAAATCTTGAGATAGGCGTAGTGGCGCGGGGTGAGCTTGAGACCGCTCTCGGGCACCAGATCGACGAAGCGATTGGGGACCGGCGGCAAGTGATCATGCACCGCGGAGACAACGCTTTCATATTGATGCGGGCCGGTGATGGCGAGCACGTTCGGATGGGTCTCGCGGATAAGCTCTTCCTCGACGCCGAGGCAGCCCGTGACGATGACCTTTCCGTTCTCGTTGAGTGCTTCGCCGATGGCCTCAAGGCTTTCCTGCTTGGCGCTATCGAGGAAGCCGCAGGTGTTGACGAGAACGATGTCCGCGCCCGCATAGTCGCGGCTGAACGAATAGCCCTGCGCGCGCAGGGTCGTCATGATGCGTTCGCTGTCGACGAGCGCCTTGGGGCAGCCGAGGCTGACTAAACCGATTTTGGGCGCCTGAGTCATGCGCGTGCGAAAGTCCGCTTCTGAAAGGAATTGCGGGCGTCATATAGAAAGTCGGTCGGTTACGCAATGTGACTGCCCCGCGCAGGGGGCGGGGCAGGCCTGCCCGAAATGATGAACACGCAGACTTGAATAGATCGAAACGGTGAACAGTGTGACCGCTGTATGGTGGCTTACGCCTTGGGATTCTTCGGGCTAGCCATTCCTCATCGCGTCATTGCGCTGCAATATAAGGAATTATCTGTGTTCGACCGTCTCTCGTCCTATGCGCCGCAGGCTCTTGCTGTTCTGCGCATCGTTGCCGCCCTGCTGTTCCTTCTTCATGGGACGCAGAAGCTCCTCGGCTTCCCGGCTGCAGAATTTGCGCCGCCGGCCTTCTCCATTTTCTGGTTTGCCGGCGTCATCGAAATCATCACCGGCGTCATGATGCTGGTCGGTTTCTTTACCCGCCCGCTGTTTGGTCAGGTGACCGAATTGGGTGGCGTGCGCTTGGCGGTTCGCCGCGGCTTGAAAGTTTCCCCCGGCTGGGTGGAAGGTTCTCGCGCCGGTTCAGTGGCGGCCGGCTGGGGCACATGGGGCAGGGGCTCGGTTGCCGGTGTGAAATATTCATCGGCTTCGGCGTAGTCGCTGGTTTCGCCCTGTTCTGCCAGATCGCGAATGGCGTCGCGCACTTCATCCAGCAGGGATGCCGAATAGCGGGAGCGCTGAACAGAATCGCCCGTCGCCTCGTGGGACTTGAACCAGACCAGCAGCGCTTCGCAGAGAATGCGCAGGCCGACAAAGGACAGAAGGCCAAAGACGACGATCTCCAGAATGCCCCAGAGGCCATCACCAAAGCCGCTGCCGAAGCGGAAGAAGAAGTGGCTGACGGCCCAGAGCAGGATGGCGGCCAGGCCGAGCGCATAGAGAATCGGCACAAGTTTGGGCGACACAATCGAATCGAGCCGGAACAGGGTCTGCCTCGTGAAAAGGCGCTTGAGATCGTCCAGTGTCATGTTCGGCTCCCTAGAGTATTCCGGCGGTATTCTATTGGCGCAGAAGCGTCGTGAAGACAATCGCGCAGTGCAGGCTGGTGGCGCGGATTTTGCGGCTTTTATGCGGGTATGGCCAGCGGCGCACGCGCACGTTCCGTTGGGCCGAAAATGGCTTCGAAGCGGCGACGCAGCACCGAATCGACCTCAGGCAAGGTCAGCAGCAGGCCGAGATCCTCAAATGAGGTGACGCCCTGATCGGTGATGCCGCAGGGGACAATGCCGTCATAGTGACTGAGATCGGTCGTCACATTCAGCGCAATGCCGTGGAACGTGACCCATTTGCGGACGCGTACGCCGATCGCGGCAATCTTGTCCTCGCGGCCGATTCCCTTTTCCGGTCGGGCAACCCAGACGCCGACGCGCCCTTCGCGACGACCGGCAGTGATATTATGGGCGGCAAGAGTGTCGATCACCCATTGTTCCAGTCCCTGCACAAGGCAGCGGATGTCGCGACCGCGCTGGGTCAGATCCAGCATGACATAGGCCACGCGCTGTCCGGGGCCGTGATAGGTGAACTGGCCGCCGCGTCCTGCCGGGTAGACAGGAAAACGGGCATTGAGCAGGTCTTCAGGCCGGGCGGAGGTGCCGGAGGTGTAAAGGGGAGGATGTTCCAGCAGCCAGACGGCTTCCGACGCTGTGCCAGCGGAAATGGCGGCCACGCGCTCGTCCATCATGGCGAGGGCCTGCTCATAATCGAGCGGCTCGTCAAAGATGCGCCACTCCACGGGCTGGCGATCCTCGCGCAGAAGCTTCGACCGAATTTGGCACGCCTTGTCGTTGTTCATTAACACTTCCATAACCATGCCGGACCCAGTGTTGAGTCCAACGCAACCACGCCGCCCCCAAAAGCGGGAAAGACGCTCGACCCTTATCTATGAGCACATTGGACAATATTGAAGTCGATATCACGGTGGAACTCGGCGCGACCACCATGCCGATCCATCATCTTTTGCGGATGGGTCGTGGCGCCGTGATCGAACTGGACGCTACCGAGCATGATCCGCTGAAGATCTATGCGAACAGCACATTGATCGCGAAGGGCGAGGTCAATGTGGAAGAGGGGCATTTGCGCGTCTTCGTGACCGAGAAAATCTTCCGGGTCGGCTGAAACGGCCACCATCCCTGATGACATTGACAGCTCTCCTCGTCGCCGGCGGGGGGAGTTTTTTGTTGCGGGGACGCATTTTCGGCGGCGAGGCGATAGGCGCTTCAGCGTAGCCGGATGGTGTCGGCACCGAAGAAAGCGCCCGGTTCGCGGCGGTTTGGTCCTCATGCGGCGAAAACTCTCCACAGGGCGCTTCAGAATTCGTCATTTAACCGCTTGAGGTTGCGGGGAAGCTTTGCTACATCCCCACTCGCTTCGGGGCGACACGCTCCGCAGCTTCTACCACACAGTGCGGTCGTGGCGGAATTGGTAGACGCGCAGCGTTGAGGTCGCTGTGCCGCGAGGCGTGGAAGTTCGAGTCTTCTCGACCGCACCATTCACTCCCGAAAGGGAGATGAAACAAAAAGCTGCCTGCGGGCGGCTTTTTTGTTTTTGGGGTCTGATTAATCGGCCGCACATGGGCCATTCAGGCGCATTACACTCGAGTTGATCGAGATAGCCTCTTTTGAGTTGCAAAATTGAGGAGGGGACCCGCCGTACCCCTCCGGTTGCGCTTGAGTGAGAATGCCGTGGCTTTTGGAATCCCATATGGGTCCACGGGGGCGCCGCGATTGGGCGAGCACCCGCTACGAGCGTTCGTCTTGCTTTGCAAGATTGCGATATCCAGTATCAATCGCCTCGACGCCCGCCTTTATGATGGGATCTACGATCCAGCGAGGTGCGTCGGGAAACTGACGTTCTATGTTGCTGCGAGTACTGGCCTTAGCCTCAGCCATCAGGTGCGATAAGACAGTGGAACGATCGCCAGGGTTAAGGCCGTCAAGGTTGAGTGTCTGCATATACACCCGCTGGCCCAACTGTTCTCCGAGATGCCGATGGTCTTCGACTACTGCTTTGAGAAGTTGACGCGTGCTGCTGGGAAGATCAGCAATTGAACGGTAGGCTTGTGTAATGGAACTATTCGATCGTTTCATATTCTCACTCCAAGGTTACGTCACAATTTTGTGGAACACCTTGGCGGAGGAGGACCACGTTCGGAGAATTCCAGCTCCGCCGAGCTGGTAGTCTGTCCGATTTCGTGGTCACAATCGACCGGGTGGAATTTTATAAATCAGCTGAGCTGATTAATCAACAAGTTCTTGTTCAATGACGTTATCGCCTAAATATCAAAGGCGATAACGCGGTGCTGTTTTAAGTTTTTCTCTAATTCAAAGTGTGTCTTCGAACCAGGTAACCGTCGCGTCGATCAATTCGTCGAACGCGGCCATGTCGCCGGTGAAGATGTTGTAGGTGTGGTCGGCGCCCTCGATGATCGACTTCTGCTTGTTGTCGCCGCCGCCTGCAGCCACGATTTCATCAGCGATCTCGGGCAGGACGACGGTGTCTGCCGAGCCGTTGATGGCGAGCAGGGCGCCCTTGTAGTTGGCGAGTTCTGACTTCAGATCGAGCGCGCGAACCTCGTCAAACCATTCGATGGAAAGATTGAGCGGGTCGCGCCAGTCGAAGGTGAGCTGGGTCGAGCCGTTGGCCTTGGCTTCATCATATTGGTCTGCGGCGTAATCGGACATGTCCAGGACGCCCGCCCAGGTGACGAGGCTTTTCACGTCCGGGGTGCGGGCAGCGGTCAGCATGGCGATCATGCCGCCCTGGCTCCAGCCGAGCAGGCCCAGGCGTTCGTCAGCGATCTCTTCGAGGCCGCGCATATAGGCGACAACATCGAGGCCGTCCTGCATGCCGCTGGACGGGGTGTATTCGATGTAGTCAACAGTGCTGTCGCCGCTACCGGCAAAGTCGAAGCGCGCGCTGGCAATGCCGGCTTCGGCCAGTTTGGGCGAGCAAATCATAGCCGTTGCCGGCCTCATGACGGTTGGAGCCGGTACCGTGGAACATGACCACGAAGGGGAAGGGGCCGTCGCCATCGGGCAGGGTGATGGTGGCGGGGATGGGGCGATCCTTACCCTCGATGACCACATTCTCCTCGGCCGCATGGGCAAGAGACAGGGATGCCAGGGTTATCGCGGCGACGGCGGCAAGATTGCGCATTTTTACCTCCATAACGGGCGGATGGGGCTCCGCCTGATCACCAGACAATCATTTTCTGGACGGGAGGCAAGGGGGATCGTTGCAGCATCAACTCCGTGCTTCCTCGATCTCCACCTGGGGCGCCTTGAAACCCATGGCGATCCAGACGGCGAGGAGCTTTGCGTAAAAGCCTGCGGTGGTCCATTTGCCTGAGGGGATGGCGTGATCGAGCACGGACGGGTCCTGGAGGTCGCTTGTCATGGTGCGGATCTGGGTCGGCGGGCGCGACGTCTCGGGCCAGAGACTGGCATAGAGGCTGAGCCAATGGCCGCCCTGAAATTCGAGAAAGACGGGGCTATGGCAGCAGGTGGTGACGACGCGACGGGTGGGTGCCTTGTCTGAGAGGCGGTGAGCGCGAAGCAGGGCAGTGCCGTCCGGGAAGCGGACGCGGTCCTTGCGGTAGAGCACGAAGGGCGTGCCGCCATTGGTCCCGGCTATCGGCAGGCCGAGCGGCAGGTCGGCGAGGCGGTTGGCGGCCTCGCGACAGGAATTGCAATGGCACTCGGTGGTGATAAAGGGCGCGCCTTCGAGCTCAATATGGAATTTGCCGCAGGCGCAGCTCAGCTGTTCGGTTTTGCGCATCGTCTCTCCTTCGCTCACTATGGGCGAGACTATGTCGAATGGCGCTGCGCAGCACCTTAAAGCTCACCTGTCCTGCCAGTTGGCTTCAATAAGACGAACGGCATGGGCGGTTTCAGACTCGAGGGTCATTGAACGGGCGAGGGCCTGGCCGCGGGCAGCGATGGCAGAGGCTTCCGCGTCGTTCGTGCGGACCCAGTCGATCTTTTCGAGAAGATCACTCATGTCGGCGCGGACGGGCACGAAATGCTCCCAAGGCACAAGGCGGTCATACCACCACTGGCGGTAGCCATCGGCGCTCGCGACTTTCAGCACGCAACAGCCGAAATGCATACGGATCAGCAGGTTTGACCAGGCATTGGTCCAGCCGTCGATGTCGATGGCGTATTTATCGCCCAGCCATTCGGCCTCTGGCCTCGGTGCGCCCGTGATGCCGAGAGGGGAAAAGGCGGCAAGAGGGCGTTTTTCGTTCTGACCTGCGGTCAGCAGTGCGTCCGCATGGGGATGACCTGCCAATAGCAGGCAGAGGCGCGCACGCTGAATGACGCGGGGATTGGGGGCGTCTTCCGCTGTCAGAGGGTGGATGCCCTCACCATTGGCCCCGCCGCGCCAAATGAGGTGGTCCCGGCGCTGGTGCCAGGGGACGGGGTTGGCTTCTGCCAGCGCTCGCTCGGCGGCGAAGCCGCGGCGCGTGACGAAGTAGTGATCGGGCAGGAGAATAATATCGTCGCTGCGGGAGCATTGTGCAAAGCGGGCTGCGGTGGCTTCATGGCCGTCGCTGCAGGATACGCTCATACGAGCTACATCTGGCGCACAGTGATGGAACAGGTAGAGAAAGCCAGCGAGGCTCTCTCGTCCGACATAGGTCTGTGCTGCGGGATCTTCCGGCACTGCGATATCGAAGCGATTGTTTCGCCGATACAGGACGGTATCCCACATATGAATGGGTCGCGGTTCGCCACGGGCTTCGCCGAGCTTCGGATCAAGCCCGAGTTTCCGAAGTGTCCGCTTAACGCGAAAGCGGAGTAAGGCTGTAAGAGCCTCCCGGCCAATCGTATTCATAGATGTATTCCCCGCTGGTGGCGGGAAACAACCCAAAGGCACTCATTCTGTCAACGGATTGGGGTGCAATAAAAAATATCGCATTGGCGCAATCGCAGGACCTAATTCTTGGGTGCCCTGAATATCCACGCGTCATGGAGGCGGAGCGACAGTTCTTCGTCACTGATCCTGTCGAGATGAATGAGCATGGCGTCGTGGCCGACATATTGATCGGTCTCGAAATAGATGTCCGGCGAAATCTCCATCAAAAGAACCTTCTGGTCCCACGGGCATTGTAATACGGCGGTAGCCGCATCGAGCAGGTGGACAAAGGCCACCCCGGATACCGTGAGGGCGGGGGTGCCGTCGGTGGTGGATGGCTCGACCTCAGGTAGTCCGCGCGCCTCTGCAAGGGTCCGCAGGCGGGCGAAGGTGCGGTCGATGGGGGCGCTGTCGGTCATCGGGAAATCTCCTCGAAAAAGCCGTGCCCCTACACTGGCGCAAGTAAGACCGATTGGCTATGGCTTGTCTTGCCCCTGAAACAATCAGGACACGAAAGGGCTCCCAATGAGCGACGAATTCCACGCAGCGCCAGATTCTGTGTCCGGCAATGAAATCAATGCGTTCCGCGATGCGGACGGCCGTATCAGCGTGCTCTGGCTGGAACGGTTGCGGGCCTTTCTGGACGCGGGGCGGGCGGATGACGTCGCTCTGGTCATGGAGCGGCTGCACACTGCGGACATGGGGGACGTGCTCGAGCAACTCGAGCCGGAGGAACGCCTCGCGCTCGTGCGGATGATGGGCGATGCCTTTGACTATTCGGCGCTGACTGAGGTCGACGAGAGTATCCGCGTCGAGATCATGGATGCCCTGCCCAACGCAGAAATTGCGCGCGGCGTGGCCGAACTCGACAACGACGACGCGGTCTTCCTGCTGGAAGACCTGGAAAAGGAGGACCAGGACGAAATCCTGTCGGCGCTGCCGACTTTCGAGCGTCTGGTTCTCAAGCGCAGTCTGGATTTCCCGGAAGAATCCGCCGGGCGGCGGATGCAGACCGAGTTCATCGCGATTCCGCCGTTCTGGACGGTCGGGCAGACCATCGACTATCTGCGCGCCGAGAAGGATCTGCCTGACGAGTTCTAC
>JAAZLP010000063.1 GCA_012799265.1 Phyllobacteriaceae bacterium
AACCGGCTGGCGGCGCCCATCGCCACCACGCTGCGGTCATGGATTCGACCCGCGCCGTCATCGACAAATTCCTCAAGGATTTCGACGGCAAGTCCCGCCTCGAGACCCGCGAACACCGCCGCGAGAAATTCCTCGCCATCGGCACGAACCTTTAGGCTTCGTAGTCGACATCCGGATCGTCCGGCGGCACTGCCAGAGGCGAATTGACCGAATTTGATATGGCCGCGATTTCGATCGCGGCCATATCAAATTCGGTAATCGAAGCGATAGCCGTCACGGATGAGGCGCCGCATGCCCTTGATCGGCAGGCTGTCATCGGCAAATCCCGCCTCGGCAAACTGGCCCAGATGCTCCCGCACCTGCCTGATCATCGCCACGAACCGGATCGCCGCGCCCTTGTTGTGCTGGGCGAGATAGGCGGCCTCCTGCCGGACATAAGACGCGGCCCTGGGCGAGAGCCGCACAAGCATCAGGCGGCATTGCCCCTGACGATCTTCTCGATATCGGCGATGACATCATCCATGTCCTCGCCTTTTCCGGCCGCCAGTTCCTCGATCCCGCCCGCCACGTCGAGAATTTCCTTGCCTTCGCCCGCGAGATAGAGCCGGAGCGCACGAACGATCACCCAGCTCCGCGTTCGGTCCGAGACGGCGGCGATTTTCTCGATCTCTGCCAGCACATCCTGCGGGATGCGCAGGGTGATTGGTCCGGAGAGGTTCGGCTCGGCCATGTATGCCTCCGTATTACAAAGTAATACATATACCCCTCATTTTGCCCCGGCCAGCGGAAAATACCCGCCCTTTTCTCACACACTTGCGTGAAAGAACCCCGCTTTCGGGGGTGCAGGGCACCGTGGTAAAGGCTTCGTTCACTGCATTGGGTCACTCTGCGGCAACCATGCCCGCTTCGGGCGCACATCACCGGGCTTCACTCGTGTCTGCGAACGTCTTTCATCGACTTGGCGCTGTCGTCATTGCCGCGTGGCTGGCCGTTGGCCTTGCCGCCTGTTCCAGCTTTGTCAAAGGCGGTGACAATCGCCACAACCAGCCGCTCAACAGCGCCGTGGTCCAGGGCCTGCGCAATATGGGATCGGACCCCGGCAAGGGCATGGTGGTCCGCATCTTCAAGGAAGAGAGCGTGCTCGAGGTCTGGAAGCAGACAACGTCGGGCACCTACAAGCTCTTCAAGACCTATGAGATCTGCGCCTATTCGGGCGATCTTGGTCCCAAGTTCAAGGAAGGCGATCGCCAGAGCCCCGAGGGTTTCTACACCATCACCCCGGGCCTGATGCATCCCAAGTCCAATTACTATCTCGCCTTCAATACCGGCTTCCCGAACAAGTTCGACCGGGCCCATGGCCGCACCGGTTCGGACCTCATGGTACATGGCGACTGCTCCTCGCGCGGGTGCTATGCCATGACCGATGAAGGCATTGCCGAGATCTATGCGCTGGCCCGCGAAAGCTTCAAGGGCGGCAACCCGACCTTCCAGCTGCAGATCTTCCCCTTCCGCATGAGCGCGGCAAACCTCGCCCGCCACGCCTCCAGCCCGCATATCGAGTTCTGGAAGGACATCAAGGAAGGCTATGACCTGTTCGAGCTGACCAAGACCCCGCCGGTCTGGGACGTCTGCGAAAAGCAGTACATCTTCAATCCGCAGAGCAATGGCCGCGTCCTCGATGCGCTGGGTGCCTGCCCGCCGTCCATCCCCAATGCCCAGCTCGCCGCCAAGCGGCAGGCCGATGATCAGGCGCTGGTGGCCCAGACCACGGCTGCCCAGAAGGCTGCCGAACGCAAGGCAGCCGAAGAGGCAGCGCTCAAGGAGCGCAGCCAGGCTGTCAGCGGCTTCTTCTCCAATATTGGCGGCATCTTTGGCGGCAATCCGGGACAGGATCCCAATATGGCCCCGGTCATTTCCGGCACGCCTGCGACCATGCCCACGCCGGCCGGCCAGCGCCCCTGATCTTGGGCGTAGACCAAGTTCGGCCCCACTTGGGTGGGATTTGGGCGGGATAGATGCGGAGTAGTAAATTGGTTCGGCCAGAGAGCGACCGCGAGGATGACGGCGCCGGGATAGTCCTCACCCCGGACATGCGCCCATCCAGTGGTAGGCCCATCGAGCCCGCCGAGAGGGCAGAGGCGCGCCCTTCGCGCCTGCCATTTCTCCTTGGCGTCACGGGCGCGGTTTTCGGCCTTGCCGCGCTGGGGATCACCGGCTGGTCCTATGTCGAGGACCAGCGCGAAATCCGCCGCCTTGCGACCGAAGTGGCCCAGCTGCGCCTCAGCCTTGATCTTTATGCCCGCGGCAGTAATGCCGCCGAGACCGATGCTCCCGCCGCCACGACTGATCCGGCCCTCACCGATCTGGCCAATCGCCTCGCCATTCTCGAACAGAACTGGCGCGGCAATGCGGTGCCGAGCCCTACCACCACCGCGCCTGCCGCCGTCGGTGCACAGGCCAGTCCCGACGATGCCGATTGTCTGCCCTCGGGCATGCGCCTTCTGGTGGCGGCCGGGGACAGCTATCCGATCTGCGGCCAGCCCGCCTCGGTCAATATCGGCCAGGTGGACAATGGCTATATTGTCCTCAGCGATGGCACCGCGGTCGCCTCGGGCGGCTCCATGCCGCTCCCCAATAGCGCCTGCACCATCGGCGTCACCTCTTCCGGTGACGAGGGTCTCACCGGCTATGCCGAAATCCGCGTAAGCTGCTGAAACAAAAATGGCCCGGCAAATGCCGGGCCAATTCATGTCTTGTTGCCGATGCTTACTGTGCAGCCGGGGCTTCTTCTGCCGGAGCCTGCTCAGGGGCTTCCTGCGCGCCGAACCGGGCTTTCAGTTCCGGGTCGGCAATGTCGATCTCGACGCCTTCCATCAGGGCCTCGACCTTGTCGGTAAAGCTCTGCATCAGCAGCTGCTGCTGGATCTGCGGGGCAACCTGCTCAAAGGTCGGGGGCGCGGACTGGCGCTTTTCGGCCAGCTTGATGACGTGCCAGCCGAACTGGGACTGAACGGGGTCCGATACAGAGCCGGGCTCGGTCAGGGCGAAGGCGGCTTCTTCGAAGGGCGGGACCATCATGCCACGGCCAAAGAAGTTGAGGTCGCCACCATTGGCCGCGCCCGGATCGATGGAATGTTCAC
>JAAZLP010000064.1 GCA_012799265.1 Phyllobacteriaceae bacterium
GACAACAATTGGGTGCACGAAGTGCGCGGCACCGTCCGCTATCGCTTCAACTAATTCGGTACGTGGCGGACCGCCACATCCGCCGTCGTCCATGGGCCGGTGTCAGAAGACACCGGCCTTTCGTCTTTTAGCGCCGGGGATTAGCATCATTCGTGTTTGCGTTGGGAGGAGCTGACGCCATGGATGAAGTTACCGGATCCTGCCGCTGCGGTGCGGTGCGCGTGGTAGCGAAAGGGCGTCCCTATCGAGTCGGCCTTTGCCACTGCATGGACTGCCGCAAGCAATATGGGGCGGTCTTTGGCGCGCTGGCGATCTTCCCAGAACACGCCGTGACCACAACCGGCGAGACCTCATCCTATAAAGACCGCCACTTCTGCCCGCGCTGTGGGTCGCAGGTCTATTCCCGCTGGGAAGATGAAATAGAAATCACCCTGGGCATAATCGACGAACCGAACCGGTTCCGCCCAACCTATGAGAACTGGAATATCCATCGGGAGAGCTGGTTACCGCCCTTTCCCGGCGTCAGAAGCTATGAACGCAATCGCGGCCCCGGCCGAACCGAGGACTAGAACATGCATATTCTGATTATCGGCGCCGCCGGCATGATTGGTCGCAAGCTGACGGAAAATCTGGCCCGGCGTGGCACCCTGCGCGACCAGCAAATTTCCCGCCTGACCCTCGCGGACATTGTCCAACCTGATGCGCCGGAAACGACGTTTCCCGTCGCGACAATCGCGCTTGACCTCACGACGCCCGCGAGTGCCAAACGTCTTATCGCGACCCGGCCAGACGTAATTTTCCAACTCGCGGCGGTGGTGTCCGGCGAAGCAGAGGCAGATTTTGACAAGGGCTACGCCGTCAATCTCGACGGCACGCGTCACCTGCTGGAGGCGATCCGGCAAGAGGGCCTGCGCGAACCGTATCTGCCGCGCCTCGTCTTCACTTCGTCCATCGCCGTCTTCGGCGAGCCCCTTCCTGCCGCCATTCCCGACGACCAACTCCATACCCCGCTCACCAGCTACGGAACCCAGAAGGCAATCTGCGAACTGCTGCTAGCCGACTACTCGCGCCGCGGCCTGGTTGACGGCATCGGAATTCGCCTGCCAACCATCGTGGTGCGCCCGGGCAAGCCCAACAAGGCCGCATCGGGCTTTTTCTCCAGCATCATCCGTGAGCCCCTGGTCGGGTTCGAAGCCATCCTTCCCGTGGACGAAAGCGTGCGCCACTGGTTCGCTTCACCGCGTGCCGCGGTCGGCTTCCTGCTCCACGCCGCCGAGCTTGACACGGCGCCACTTGGGCAGCGCCGCAACCTTTCCATGCCTGGTCTGTCGGCCACCGTCGGCGAGGAGATAGCGGCGCTGGAACGCATCGCCGGCTCGAAGGCTCGCGCGCTCATCCGGCATCAGCATGACCCAGCGATCGCCAACATGGTTGCCGGCTGGCCGCAGAATTTCGACACTCGCCGGGCCATCGAACTGGGCTTTCGCGCCGAGCAAAGCTTTGACGAGATCATCGAGGCCCATATCGAAGACGAACTTGGCGGCCGGATCGCGTGAGGCTCAGGCTGCCTTTGCCGTCACGAAGGTGCTCTCAAAGTCGTCGAGCGATACCGGGCGGCCAAAATGATAGCCTTGGAACTCCGCGCAACCGGCCTCGCGGAGAAAGGCGAACTGCTCCTCCGTTTCCACCCCTTCGGCCAGAACGGACAGCTCGAGATCGCGCCCAAGGCTGATGATGCTGCGGGCGAGAGCCGCGCTGCGCTCATTGCTGGTCACATCCTGAACGAATGAGCGGTCAATCTTGAGCTGCGTCAGCGGCAGCCGGCGAAGATAGGTCAGCGATGAATAGCCGGTGCCGAAATCATCCAGCGCCATGCCGATCCCGACAGCGCGCAGCAGGTGCATCTTGGCTGCCACGACATCGGCATTGGCCGCCATGACACTTTCCGTGAGTTCGATTTTGAGCAATTGCGGATCGACCTCGTAGCGATCAACCAGCCGCAGGATCGCTTTCTCGAAGTCATCATCAAGGAACTGGCTGGCGCTGACATTGACCGAAAGAGCGAGCCTGCTGGTCTGCGGGCTCTCGCTCCAGCGCTGCAGGGTCTGGCAGGCACTTTCCAGCACCCAGTGCCCGATCTCGCCCATCAGGCCCGTTTCTTCAGCAACCGGAATGATCTCCGCCGGCGACACGGTCCCGCGCCGGGGATCGTTCCAGCGCAACAGCGCCTCAGCGCCTGTCAGGCGTCCGGTGTGATCGACCTGCGGCTGGTAGAAGAGTTCGAGCTGCTGGTTCCAGAGGGCCGCCTTCAGCAAATGGCCCTTGCGGTCAAACCGCTCTAGGCCGATCTGGAAAATGCAGATGGCCATCATTCCTGTGGCCACGATGGCGTTGATCCAGGCACCATAGACCCTGATGTCATCGTCAATTGGCTGCGCAATGGGCAAACCGAAGCTTGTGCTTGCCAGCGCGATGAACGCCAGCGCACAGAGCCCGATCAGCGCCAGTTGCGCCCAGCTTGGTTGGCGCCGGTAGTTGAGATAGCCGACAAGCCCCAGCACCAGCAGGAAAAGGTGCGAGACCCGCGGAACCTGGGCGCTTGGCACGTCGAACATCAGCGACAGCCAGATGATGTAGAAAAAGAACCCCAACTGGGTCAGCAGCAGCGCATTGGCCAACTGGCCACGCCGGGCCAGCGCCCATCCCAGAACGGAGAGTACAGACAGCAGGGTCTGGGACGCCGCGAGACCAATATTACTCTGCATGGCAAAAAACACGGCCCAGAACATGCTGAGCACGGTGACCGCCAGAGTTACCCACTGATAGGCGAGCACAAATCGGCCCGAATATTGAGCCTGGTTCGGTCGATAGCTGTTGACGCGGCGTATGCTCAAATATCTCTCCGCAGGCTGCATCTCAACAATAGTGAGCCAGCATCAGCAATCTATAGCGTCCCGGCACTTAAGATATAGAATATCTTCGCGGCAAAAATGTCGAAGCAGAGGCCCCCAAACCGTCGCTCTGGCGGGTCGCCGGGGCAGGCCCGAAGCGTCACAGGCCCCGCAAACGAGGTGCATATATGAACCCGACTGCGTCACCATTGCTCTGGGCCGGCATTATCGCCGCCGCGCTCTTCATCGTCGTCACCATCATTGAAATTTTTGCCCGCCCCGGCTTTTCCATCCAGCGCCATGCCATCAGCATGCTCAGCCTGGGTGAACGGGGATGGGTCATGGCGGGCACTTTCATCCTTTCCGGCGCCCTGGTGCTGCTCTTTGCCTTTGGATTTTTCCAGGCAAGCGGCGCTGTTATCGTCACCATCCTTTTCGCCCTCTATGGGGCAGGCCTCATTCTCGCAGGCATTTTTCCAGCCCCGGCCGGTCTTGGTTTCCCGCCCGGCACGCCGGAAGACATGCAGCCCATCATGGACCGGGGCGCGACAATCCATTCCATCGCTTTCATGCTCGCCTTCGGCGCCCTTATCCTGTCCTGCTTCGCCCTTGGCCTGCATTTTTGGCAGGCAGGAATGATGGGAGCCGCCATCACAGCGCTGATCATCGGCATTGCCATCCCGGTTTTTATCGGCAGTGGCATGGCCAGCATCATCCCCACCGGGATCGGCTTTTATATCGCCGCCGTGCTGGCCTGGGTGGCCATTGTTGTGGCCGCCGGGCCGTATCTTCTGGGCTAACCGTTCGGCGTGACCAAAAAAAACCGTCGCCAGCCGCAGCAAGCGACGGTTTTCGAATTGAGGGAATGTCTGGTCCGCTTATGCGCCGGTCACGCGCCAGATGACGTCGCCGACATCGTCAGCCATCAGCACGGAGCCATCGCTGGCCAGCGCCACGCCGACCGGACGGCCGTAGGAATAGTTCTCGTCGGGGGACAGGAAGCCGGTGAGAATATCGCGCGGCACACCGACCGGCTTGCCGTTCTGGAACTCGACAAAGCTCAGACGATAGCCCGAAAGCTTGGAGCGGTTCCACGAGCCGTGCTGCCCGATAGCCATGCCCTTGGGAAAGCCCGGCAGCGTTCCCTCGGGCAGCCAGCAGAGGCCAAGCGAGGCCGTATGGCCACCCAGGGCGAAATCGGGCTGCAGGGCCGATGCCACCTTGGCCGCATCCTGGGGCACGCGATCATCGACCACACGGTTCCAGTAGCAATAAGGCCAGCCATAAAAACCACCATCAACCACGGATGTCAGATAGTCCGGCGGCGTTTCATCGCCGAGGCCGTCACGTTCATTGACCACGGTCCAAAGGTGCCCGCCATCCGGCTCCCAGGCCATGCCGACCGGATTGCGCAGGCCTGAGCCAAAGATACGCGATGTGCCGGTCGCAAGATCAAGCTCGTGGATACAGGCGCGGTTTTCTTCCGCCGCCATGCCCTGATCACCGATATTGCTGAGCGAGCCGACGGCGACATAGAGCTTGGTGCCGTCCTTGGAGGCGATGAGGTTGCGCGTCCAGTGCCCGCCGGGAATAAGATCCATCAGCTTCTTGCCCGGCGTCGTGATCCTGGTCTGGCCGAGCTCATATGGATAGGCGAGCACAGCATCGCTTGCGCCCACATAAAGAGTGGGCCCGATCAGCGCGATGCCGAAGGGCTGCCGGACGTTTTCAATGAGAGCGTAGCGCTCTTCGGCGACGCCATCGCCATCCGCGTCGCGCAGCAGCGTCACGCGGTTCGGGCTTTTGCCCGATGCCCTGGCGCGCTTCATCGTGGCGTGCATGGCATGGTCGAAAATGGAGCGCGGGCCGCTGCCTTCTTCGCCCATGGATTCGGCGACCAGCACATCGCCATTGGGCAGCACATGCATATTGCGTGGATGCACGAGTCCCTTGGCGAAAGCATTGACCTTGAGCCCGGCCGCAGCAGTCGGCTTGTGATCGCCTTCCCAGCCCTTGGCCGTCGGCATCTTGAGCGTTGGAATCGCCCCCTGTGGCTTGGGATCAGGGATTGCGGGCGTCGTGCCATAAGCCGGTGCTTTCGGTCCGTCCCCGGCGTGACGGATGGCAACAGCGGCGCCGCCGACAAGGGCAACAAGGCGGGCAAATAGGGAAGGCTCGGCCATAGGTCGTCTCAACGCTCTTGAAAAATGGGGTTGCACCCACGCTAGCCAGTTTGCTGCCCAAGCACTAGGGGCACCCGGTGAAATCAGATGCTCAGGATGCTGATCAAATTAGAAAAATGTAATGGGAACGATACAAGTCCGCAGAGATTGTGCTCGCGACACCAAGGGGGAAAGCCTGTCCGGAACCCGGGGTGCCGCCTCCACTATTCCCAGGAAAAATTATTCAGAATCAGCAGGAAAAACCGTGCCAACCTTCCGAATAGTCGATCTGCGTCAAGACGATCCAAAGTCCGAAATACTGGTCGATGCTCGCATTCCTGAACACGCCGCAGAGCGTGCCCTTGGAATGAAACTCGGGCGCTCGGGTAGACCCCAAAATTTGGTTTGCAGGGTCTATTGGGCCGATGACAAGGACACCAACATGGTGCGCCTTTATCAGAAGGTCTCAGACAGGGCCCCAGCTCGGAAGGCCAGCGCCGCAAAAAGCCCGCACGAAAGCTGCGTCGGACACTAACACCTCGATACCATCCTCAACCGCCGTCGCAGACCCCCTTGGGCCTCCGGCGCGGTTTCGTTCTCCAGATGATGATGCTAGGGGCCTCGCATTAGATATGGAGAAGCGAAATGATCACGCCGGGTACGTCGTTCAAGGAAAACCTGCTGCAATTGCCAACGATCGAGGGAATCGAACGCATCGACCTTCTCGATGCCACTGGAAAAGTCGTCGCGAGCATCGAGAATCAGCCCGGCAAGCAGGGGTCGCTGGCGGTCTATAATTACCTGACCACAGCCTTTGGGCCGCTCGACGCCGCCGCTGCGCAGCATGGCCTCGCGGTCTTTGCCGAGCACACAGAAGATGCCCGCCATCGACCCGGCGCGCATCCCAATATTGACCGGCTACTCGCCCTTGCAGAGACCGATGAGGTGCTGAAAATCGTGGTCATCCGCACCGTCAACTGACGCGCCGGTCCTTCCCAGAACTGGTGATGGGAGCATTCATCCACCGTCAAAGCAGTCCGGCATCTGCCGTCACGGCAGTCCGGCAAATGCGACGAAATTTATCAGAAAAGAGTCGTTGACGCCACCCCCCGCCAGGCGTATCTCCGGCCTCAGGACATCTCGCCCTAACGCGAGACGCATAGGCCTGGGAGGGCCGCTTAAGATGGCTGATACGCCCCACACCGCACCGGCGGTAAGACCGGCTAACCCCAATTTTTCGTCGGGCCCATGTGCCAAGCGTCCAGGCTGGACGGTTGAAGCCCTCGCTGGCGCCTTGACCGGCCGTTCGCACCGCGCCAAGATCGCCAAGGCCCGCATCCAGCAGGCTATCGATCTGACCCGCGAGCTGCTCGAAGTTCCGGCTGACTACCGCATCGGTATCGTCCCCGCGTCCGACACCGGCGCTGTCGAAATGTTCCTCTGGAGCGCTCTGGGTGCTCGTGGCGTCGACATGCTGGCCTGGGAATCCTTCGGCGCTGGCTGGGTTACCGATGTTCAGAAGCAGCTCAAGCTCGATGATGTCCGCGTTCTCGACGCCCCCTATGGCGAACTGCCGGACCTGACCCAGGTCGACTTCACCCGTGACGTCGTCTTCACCTGGAACGGCACGACCTCGGGCGTCCGCGTTCCCAACGCTGACTGGATCCCGGCCGACCGTGAAGGCCTGACCATCTGCGACGCCACCTCGGCTGCCTTCGCCCAGAAGCTCGACTTCGCCAAGCTCGACGTCGTGACCTTCTCCTGGCAGAAGGCCCTCGGCGGCGAAGCTGCCCACGGCATCCTGATCCTGTCGCCCCGCGCTGTGGAACGTCTTGAAACCTACAAGCCGGATCGTCCGCTGCCGAAGATCTTCCGCATGACCAAGGGTGGCAAGCTCATCGAAGGCATCTTCAAGGCTGAAACGATCAACACCGTTTCGATGATCTGCATCGAAGACGCGATCGACGCCATGAACTGGGGCAAGGAAATCGGTGGTCTTCCGGCCATGCAGGCCCGCGCCGATGCCAACTTCAAGGTGCTCGCTGACTGGGTGGAAAAGACCGATTGGGTCGACTTCCTCGCCAAGAAGCCGGAATACCGCTCGAACACCTCGGTCTGCCTCTCGATCGTCGATCCGGAGATCACCGCACTGGACGCTGATGGCCAGGCCGCCTTCGCCAAGGCGATCGTTGCCCGCCTCGACAAGCTCGGCGTCGGTTATGACTTCGGCTCTTATAAGGACGCTCCGGCAGGCCTGCGCATCTGGGCCGGTTCGACCATCGAAGCTTCCGACCTTGCAGCGCTGACGCCGTGGCTCGACTGGGCCTTCGCGGAAGAAAAGGCTGCCCTCAAGGCTGCTGCCTGATTTCTGGCTGACTAACCCTACCCCGTCATTGCCCGGCTCAGCCGGGCAATCTCTGGCCACCCATTATTCGGGTGACGGCGGCGCAGGGCCTATTCCACCTCATTCATGCGGACGGGTGCAGCCCGGTTTCCGCAAACCAGATTGGAAAATCCAAATGGCAAAAGTACTCGTTTCGGACAAGCTGAGCCCCACCGCCGTCCAGATCTTCAAGGACAATGGCGTCGAGGTCGACTACCTGCCGGATCTCGGCAAGGACAAGGAAAAGCTGCTCGAAGTCATCGGTCAGTATGATGGCCTGGCCATCCGTTCCGCCACCAAGGTGACCGAAAAGGTCATCGCCGCTGCGACCAATCTCAAGGTCATCGGCCGCGCCGGTATCGGTGTCGACAATGTCGACATTCCGGCAGCTACCAAGAAGGGCATCATCGTGATGAACACGCCCTTCGGAAACTCGATCACCACTGCTGAACACGCCATTGCCATGATGATGGCCCTGGCCCGCCAGCTGCCGGAAGCCGACGCCTCGACCCGCGCTTCGAAGTGGGAAAAGAACCGCTTCATGGGCGTCGAAGTCACCAACAAGACCCTTGGACTCATCGGCGCCGGCAATATCGGTTCGATCGTTGCCGACCGCGCCATCGGCCTCAAGATGAAGGTCATCGCATACGACCCGTTCCTCACCCCGGAACGCGCTCAGACGCTGGGTGTCGAAAAGGTTGAACTGGAAGACCTGCTTGCCCGCGCCGACTTCATCACGCTGCACACCCCGCTGATCGAAGCGACCCGCAACATTCTCAATGCGGAAAACCTCGCCAAGACCAAGAAGGGCGTTCGCATCATCAACTGCGCCCGTGGCGGCCTGATCGATGAAGCCGCTCTCTATGACGCGCTAAAGTCCGGTCATGTTGCCGGCGCCGCTCTCGACGTGTTCCTCGAAGAACCGGCTGTCAACAACCCGCTGTTCGACCTGCCGAACGTCATCTGCACCCCGCACCTTGGCGCATCGACCACCGAAGCCCAGGAAAACGTGGCGCTGCAGGTTGCCGAACAGATCTCGGCCTACCTGATGACCGGCGAAATCACCAATGCGCTGAACTTCCCGTCCATCTCGGCCGAAGAAGCTCCGATCATCACCCCGTGGGTGAAGCTCGCCGAAACGCTAGGTTCCTTCGCTGGCCAGCTGACCGAAACCGGCATCAAGGGCATCCAGATCGAGTTCGAAGGCACCCCGGCAACGCTCAACACCCGCCCGATGATTGCCGCTGCAATCAATGGCGTGCTGAAGCCGTCGCTCGGTGACATCAACATGGTCTCGGCCCCGCAGATCGCCAAGGACCGCGGCATTGTGGTGGAAACCACCACCCGCGACCAGCAGGGTGCATATGAAGGCTATATCCGCCTGACCATCACCACCGAGCGCCAGACCCGCGGCATCGCCGGTACGCTCTTTGCCAATGGCAAGTCGCGCGTCATCCAGGTCAAGGACATCAACATGGAAGCGGAACTCACCCCGTCCATGCTCTATGTCACCAACGAGGACAAGCCGGGCCATATCGGCCGTCTGGGCACCCTGCTGGGCTCGCTGGGCGTCAACATCGCTAACTTCAACCTCGGCCGCGCCGAAGTTGGTGGCGACGCGATTGCGCTCGTCTCGATCGACGGCACCCTGAGCGACGAACAGCTGGCCCAGATCGCCGCGTTGGAAGGCGTCAAGCAGGCCAAGGCCCTGCGCTTCTAGTCAGCGCACCATCCCTGCTCTAAATCTTGAGCCAGCGCCTCCGGGCGCTGGCTTTTTCTTTGGGGGAATGATGGACGCCAATACGATCGCCGCCGTTCTTGGTCTCTTGTTAGCGCTCGGCTATGGCGGATTTCTCGTCTGGGAGATGGTCAATCCCAATGGGGGCGACGAGCACGTCTCCCACCTCTCCAAGCCCGTCAGCAAAAAGAGCGCACCGCGCGAATACACAGCCATCGGCGCCTACCGCCTACTCCTCCTCGCCGCCTGCATCGCCATGGCCATTTATGCCGTTGGCCGTCTGGCGGGCTGGTGGGGCGCACTTTAACCTTAGGCGCCTGTAGCAGCCAGTTTGCGCCGTGCTGCCCATTCGGCCAGCACGATCCCGGCAATGATCAGCGCCGCCGCGGTGAAGTGATAAAGCTGCAAGGCCTCACCCAGAATGATCACTGAACCGAGTGTCCCGAAGACCGGGATAAGATTGTGGCTCGGCGCCGCGCGATTGGCACCGACCAGTTCCACGCCGCGGGCATAAGCCACCTGGCTGAACATGGATGGGAAGATGGCGACATAGGCGATCACCAGCCAGACCGAGAGGGGGGCCGAGCCCAGTCGCGCGATCTCTGCACCGGCATCGCGGAAGAGGAACAGCATGATCACGGCCGTAATGGCCGCGCCCGAGAACGACACCGCCATGAAGCTCATGAGGTCCATCTTCGGCCGGAAGCGCAGGGCCAGCGTGTAACCGGTATAGGCAAAGCAGGCGAGGATGACGAAAAGGTCGCCGAGATTGAAGTCGAGCGACAGGATTCGCGACGCATCACCATGCGTTGCCGTCAGCAGCACGCCAAAAATTGCCAGCAACACGCCCACGATCTGTAGCCAGCGCGCCTTCACCCGGAAAAAGATGAAATTGCACGCCAGAATCAGCATGGGCAGGGAAGCCTGGACAATGGCTGCGTTGACGCCGCTCGTGGTCTGTACGCCAATATAGAGCAGCCCGTTGAACAGCGCATAACCGACGGCACCAAAGGCCATCAGCGCAAGCCAGTTGGCTTTGACGACAGCCCAATCTTTTTGCAGAGCCTTCCAGGCAAACGGGATGATCACCAGCGTTGCCAGCACGCAGCGCGCCGCGAGCAGCATGTATGGGTCGATCTCGCCGACCACCAGCTTGGCGGCAATCAGATTTCCACCCCAAAATAGCGGGGCTAAAATCAGCAAAAGGTAGGGCTGGTTGAGAATGCCGGCGATTATGCCGCTATTTTCGTGCTCTTGCGGCTTTGTCATCTTCGCCGGTGTGATGTAAGGACAATCGGACTTATCAGTTATTTGGCCGCATTCATACTCGACAAACGCGGTTGAAGAGCAAGTCCTGAGCATGAAATTGGGTGCGGCTCATTGCGACCGCACCTGTTGGCACGTGTGGAGCGTGCCTCCTTTGGGAAAGACTGGATTATGGCGAATGTGGTTGTCGTCGGCTCGCAGTGGGGCGACGAGGGCAAAGGCAAGATCGTGGACTGGCTTTCGGAGCGTGCCGACGTTGTCGTGCGCTTCCATGGTGGCCACAACGCCGGCCACACGCTGGTCATTGATGGCGTAAGCTACAAGCTGGCGCTGCTGCCTTCGGGTCTCGTGCAGGGCAAGCTCTCGGTGATCGGCAATGGCGTGGTCGTTGACCCCCACCACTTTGTCGCCGAAATGGCCAAGCTGCGCGCTCAGGGCGTTGAAATCACGCCGGAAATCCTGCGCATCGCGGACAATGCCCCGCTGATCCTCTCCATTCACCGCGAGCTCGACGGCATCCGCGAAGACGGCAGCGCCGGCATCAAGATTGGTACCACCCGTCGCGGTATCGGCCCGGCTTATGAAGACAAGGTTGGCCGTCGCGCCATCCGCGTCATCGACCTGGCCGAGCCGGAAACGCTCATGCCCAAGATCGAGCGTCTCCTAACCCACCACAATGCGCTGCGTCGCGGCATGAACCTGCCGGAAGTCCAGGCGCAGACTCTTTACGACGAGCTGACCTCGATCTCCGGCGAAATCCTGCCCTTCATGGATCAGGTCTGGAAGGTGCTGGATGACAAGCGCCGCGACGGCGCGCGCATCCTCTTCGAAGGCGCCCAGGGCGCTCTTCTCGACAATGACCACGGCACCTACCCGTTCGTCACCTCATCCAACACCGTTGCCGGCCAGGCTGCCGCCGGTTCGGGCCTCGGCCCGACGGCCATCGGCTATGTCCTCGGCATCACCAAGGCCTACACGACCCGCGTTGGCGAAGGCCCCTTCCCCTGCGAACTCAACGACGAAATCGGTCAGCACCTGGCCACTGTCGGCCGCGAAGTTGGTGTGAACACCGGTCGCGCACGCCGATGCGGCTGGTTCGACGCGGTTCTGGTCCGTCAGACCGTCAAGACATCGGGCATCACCGGCATCGCGCTGACCAAGCTCGACGTTCTCGACGGACTCAAGGAGATCAAGGTCTGCGTCGGATACGAGCTTGATGGATCACGGATTGATTATTTGCCTGCCTCAATGGGGGCACAGGCACGCGTTAAGCCGATTTACGAGACCCTCGAGGGCTGGTCGGAAACCACTGCGGGCGCACGCAGCTGGGCCGAACTGCCGGCACAGGCGGTCAAGTATGTTCGCTATATCGAAGAACTGATTGGTGCTCCGATTGCTCTCTTGTCCACATCGCCAGAACGCGCAGACACGATCCTTGTCGTAGACCCGTTCCAAGACTAAGAAATTTTGATACAAGACTGCGCTGCAAGAGTGAGTACCAAGTAGCCCATGGCGGATTACAAGGAGCTGTTGCGTCGGGCAATCTCGGCGCTGCCGGAGAATAACGGGGCTGCGCGTCGCGCAGTCTACGAGAAGGCGCGTTCGGCTCTGGTGGGGCAATTGCGTGCCATCACGCCCCCGTTGCCGGCGCGAGATATCACCCAGCATCGACTGCAGCTCGAAGACTGTATCCGCCAGGTTGAGCAGGAGGCCAGCGAGGCCGTCATCAGCCTTGGTCGCGAAATGGCTGCGGCGGCACGTCCTACAGTGACGGCGCCGCCCCGCCCTGCTCCGCCGCCGTCGAAGGCGGAACCGGCGTTTGTGGCCAAACCCGAGCCAAAGCCTGAGCCTACGCCTGAGCCTGAGCCGACACCCGAGCCCGTCGTCGCCAAGGCGCCGGAGCCGGAGCCAAAGGCCCCCGACCCCGTGTTCGTGGCGCCTCAGGAGAAGCCTGAGCCCATCGCACCTGTCGTCGAAGAACCGGCCCCCGAGCCGGTCAAGGCTGCAGAACCAGAACCGACCCACGCGCCCTCGATCGAGGACATCATCGCCGCTGCAGCGGCAACCAGCGGCATCGAACTCACCCCTGCTGATGCCCCGACCGCTTCGCCCGCAAAACCGGTCGAAAGCCCAGTTCCTGCGGCGGCCACGCCGCTAGCGCCGGTTGAAAGCAAACCGCCTTTCTTTGCCACGCGCCGCGAACCGAGCACCGCGCCGGCCGCCAACAGCACCATTGTCCCGGTTGCCAGCGCGCCTCCGGCCGCACGGATCGAGCCGAGCC